>JANNVF010000454.1:0-8168 GCA_031414315.1 Hyphomonadaceae bacterium
TGAGGCGCGCAGGGACTTGTTCGCCTTCATTGAAGGCTTCTACAATCCGCACCGGCTCCACTCTACCCTCGGCTATATCTCACCAGCCGAGGCCGAGCGCCGGAGCGCGTAAACCGCGTCCACTTTTTCGAGGGAAGATCACCACAGCATTGCTCAGTTCATGGAATTCTTGGGTCGGTATTGCAGCCATTCGTCGGCAGGCCGATAGCGATGCCACTCGCCCCACGGGTCGAGCTCGAAGGCGAACCGATCTCAGACACAAACGTCAGAGGTAGCGATACATGGCAGACGTCTTCATCAACTACGCCCGCACCGACAAGGCATATGCCGATGGGCGAGAGCGGGAACGTGTGCTTGCGTCGGCTAACCCGCCACTCTCGGTGTGGAGAGACGGTAGCATCGCTGCGGGCTCGACCTGGACGCAATGATAGACGCGATGAACTGACCAAGGCCCGGTGCGTTGTGGTGATCTGGAGCGCATCCAGCTGGGGCTTCTCACTGGGTTCGCCAAGAAGCATTCTTCGGCTACATGCGGGGCATTCTCGTCCCGATGCGCGTGGATGACGTCAAACTCGACGCTCCGGTCAACGGCATTCAGACCATCGACAACATCGGCGGCGGGAACGTGACCGGCCTGAACGCACTTGTTGAAGGCGCTCGTCGCAAGATCAACTAGCGCCACGTTAAAGCGCTAGCGACTCCGGTGGAGGCAGCGGCATGAGCATCACACAGCGTCTGGGTTGGGGGCTATGACCGCTTTCTCGCTCGCGGTTGCCGCCTACGCGCTGTTTCACGTTGCAACGCGCTTTACGCACGTCCCCGCAGAAGTAGCGAACAACGGATGCGTCTCACCCTTGGGCCGGATGTCTCCCTATTCGGCCGCTCCCGACACCGCGCGTCATGACTCTTATGTGAAATCGAAGGCCGCTCCGATGTCCACAAAATCCCGAGGTTGTGTGAAAACTCAGGGCCAGGAGAACATGATAGAGTAGTTTTCCGGATTGAGCGCGGCGCGAGCGGCTCGAAGAAATACATTTCCTCCGCAGGCGCAATTCTCCAAAGAACAACCTGTTAAACATTTTGAGCGCGCGTGTTTTCACACAGCCAATCTCAAGAACGGACACCGTCAAGTCCCAATTGGAGTTAGACACTCGACGCTAAAGTTCATCGGCCATTGCGGAACCTCAGCGCCTTCGCCAAACTCTTGCTCTTCTATCGTGAATACCTTCCAGTCGATCCCCTCATACTCTTCACGATCCAGCGGTCCCTCAATCGGCGTCGGCACGGTAATGTTCAGCGAGTCAAGGTCAACCACCTTAGAGACGTGGACCGTCTCCTGTTTCTGGTCGAGCACCTTGTCGAACTGCGCGGTCCGGTAACGACTTGAAACTGTAGCATGACGGTGTTCGTCGTCTCGGGCGCACGGGGATCGATGCCGACAATGGCATTGTAGGCCCATTCCTCGCCATGCCCGATGTCCTCGCGTATCATGGAGAAGGACGAGCGCCAGTCCAGATTGTACTTGAATGCGAAATCATGCCGCACGATACGCGGCGGCGTCACAGGGTGCGTGAAGGGTCGGAGAGTATGAAGGAAGTGCTCCGTGCGCGGCGGTCGCGCAAGAGGTGCCGCCGCTACTCGACGATGTGGCGGTGCATCGGCGCGAGCTTGGCGAGTAGCCGGTTTTGCTGTGCGAACGGCACACCTTCCTTGTCCATGGCGTCACGCAGATGCTCGACGAGGACGTTGAAATCCATCGTGCGGACGCCGAGATCGGCATGCACGGCGGCCATTGTCCGGCCGGTGTACGTGCATGGCCCAGCGGCGATGTAGCAGACCTGCTCGCCCAGGGTGCGGCGCAACCGGTCCATGTCGTGATTGACGAAGATATCCGCAATGCGCGGATCGGCGACCAAGCGCGCGACGAGGTCATCGACGATGCGCTGGATGCCTTCGCGCCCTTGCATCGCCTCGAACAGGGAGGTGCCTTCGATCGGCGTGGCGCCGACGTTGGCGTTCGATTGTTCGTAGGGTGCCACGGGCTCTTCTGCGATGGCGACCGCGCCATGAAGCGCGGCGATGAACGTACAGACGACGAGCATGCGCACGATCAATACCCCACCTGCAGCGAGAGATAGACGCCCCGTTGTCCTTCCCGCGTCGCGATGTCGCCGAGATCGACCCAGGCGACCGTGCCGGTGAGGTTCGGCGTCACGGCGTAGGCGGCGAACGCATCGTAGGCGTCGTCTTCCTTCGCGAAGTTCAGATTGTTCGGCTTGGTGCGATACTCGCCACCGACGACGAAACGGTCCGACAGCATGTAAGCAGCAGATGCCTCGACCTGCATCGAATAGCTATCACGTCGATCACCACCGAAGCCGAGGAGGCCCATCTGGTTGGCTGCGGTGTAGCGGAGCGTGCCGGAGAGCAGCAGACTCTGCGACAGCAGGATCTTCGTGGCCGAGACAAAATAGTCGATGCCGTCATCGCTCGTCGCGCCAACCGCACGCACCACCGCGTCCTGGCTGTTCTGCTTGAACTGCGCGCCGAAGACAATCTGGGGCAGCATGCGATCCTGATCGTAGACGGCGTCGCCCGCGACGCGGACTTTCACGCCGACGACGTCTTGTTCGAACGTGAAGTGCCCCTTTAAACCGAGCGCCGGGCCGGTACTTCCAGTATCGAATTCCTGATGGGTAAAGGAAATTTCGACACGATCACGAATGCCTACAGCGACGCCGGCCACGGCGAGCTTGTAGTCGGGTAACGGCAGATAGGTGGCGAACGCCGTCGCGCCCACGCCATCCTCGGTTTCATTGCCGGTGATCAGCGCCCAGGTAGAGAGCCCGCCGCCGCCGGCGCCTTCCACTGTGCTGACGCCGCGCGTCAGCAACAGCTTGCCACCGTTGGCGAGCGGCTTCGCGACGGCGTCATCGGCGGCGCCGAGACCTGCGATGACCGCAGGCGCCGCGAGCAACCAGCTGAAACGCGAATACGTAGAATAGCCCATAGGGATGCGAGAAAGCCGCAACGCGGTTAACAGATCATTGCTGCGCCGCGGAATCGGTGGTCAAATTTACTGAACCTTATCGGCGACTTGCTATGTCGAACCATGTTCCGCTCCGCCCTCATCGCAGCAGCCCTCCTCTGGAGCGTCGCGGCGCACGCCGACGACCTCACCGTGACGGTGCGTGGCCGGGCGGGCGCGCCGGTGGAGAATGCGGTCGTCACGTTCCGCCCCGCCGCCGGTGTTCCGGCAGGGCCGATCCGCTTCGACTGGCCGATGCGCATGGCCCAGCGCGGCATCGCGTTCGATCCGCACGTGCTGATCGCGCCGGTCGGCGCGGAGGTCGCGTTCCCGAACTTCGACGCGGTCCGCCACCACGTCTATTCCTTCGCAAGCGGCAACAAGTTCGAACTGCGCCTGTTCGGCCGTGACGAAACGCGCAGCTACCGGTTCATGACCGCCGGCGTCGCCGCGATCGGCTGCAACATCCATGACCGGATGTCAGCGTTCGTCGTCGTCGTCGATACGCCGTATGCGGCCAAGACCGGGCCCGACGGGCGTGTGGTGCTGCACGGCGCATCGGGCGCGGGCGCATTTACCGTATGGCAGCAGGACCTGCGCGCGCCTGGCAACAAGCTGACCCGACCCGTCACCGCCGCGCGCACAGCCGCCGGTGAATCCGTCGTCGTCGATCTGCGCGCCGCGCAGGCCGCGCACCACTAGGCCCGCGATGTTTTCCCGCCTGCAGACCAAGATCGTCGTCCTGTTCGCGGGGCTGTTCGCCATCGCGATGCTGGTCGCAGGTATGGTCGTTTACGCACGGATTTCGGAGAACGCCGCACGCACGGTGCGCGGCGAACTGCAGTCGAGCGGCGTGGTGTTCGACCGCATCTGGGATCTGCGCGCGCGCCAGTTGCGCGACGGCGCAAGCCTGCTCGCGCGCGACTTCGGCTTCCGTGAGGCCGTCGCCACGCGCGATGACGCCACTATGCGCTCCGCGCTCGACAACCTACGCGACCGCCTCGATCTCCACCTCGCCTTCATCGTCGACATGGACGGCGCCATCACCGGGCTCGACGCGCCGATGGACGAAGCGCGGGCAACGGCGCTATGGACCGCGCTCGATAGCGACGAGAACGCCGCCGGCGTGACGGTGATCGCCGACCAGACGTATCAGGTCATTTCCGCGCCGATCATGAGCCCGACGCTGGCCGGCTGGGTGGTGTTCGCCACGCGGCTCGACGCCGCGGAGATGGCGCGCCTGGAAGAACTATCGGCGATCCCGCTGAAGGCCACCGTTGTGCGACGCGATGCGGCGGGCGCGTGGACGCCGGTGAAGGGCGACGCGGCGTTTGCCAATCCCGGCCGTCTCAGCGGCTTCATCGAAGCAGGCCTGAAGCACGGCGTGGCGCGCGAACTCGACACGCGCGGCGGCCGCGTCATCGCGCTCGCCAAGCCGTTGCGCGAACTCGGCGGCGGAACGGAGTCCGCGCTGCTGCTGCGTTATCCGCTGGCGCAGGCGATGGCGCCGTATCAGCCAATCCTGTTCGCCGTCGTGATCGTCGGCCTGCTCGGCATCGGCGTAGTGATCGCGGGCAGCTGGATTCTGGCGCGCCGCCTCACCCGCCCGATCATGGCGCTGGACGCGGCCGCGCAGCGCCTGCGTCAGGGCGGCGACGTGTCCGTGCCGGTCGAAACTAACGATGAAATCGGTCGGCTGGCCGGCACTTTCAACACGATGGCGGCCGAAATCCGGGTGCGGGAACGCACCATCACGCACCTCGCGCTGCACGACGCGGAGAGCAACCTGCCCAACCGCGTGGCGCTGAAGCAGTTCGTCGACGCTTCGGTAAAGGCCAGCGACGGCCGCATCACCGTGGTCGCGGCGCTGGGCGTCGACCGCTTTCACCAGGTCCGCGCGGCGATCGGCTACACGCTGGCCAACGATCTGCTGCGCGAGATCGCCGAGCGCCTCGGTCGTCGTCACGCCAGCGCGCGCATCGCACGGCTCGCCACCAGCGTGCTCGGCTTCGTGTACGAAGCCCGCGACATCGCCGAAGCCCAGACGTTCGCCGCCGCGCTGCAGGCCGATCTCGACCAACCCATCCGCCTCAACGGCGACAGCGTCGATGCGAGCCTCACCATCGGCATCGCCGCGTGTTCGCCCGGGCAAAGCACCGAAGCCATCGTCGACCGCGCGAGCATCGCGCTCGATCAGGCGCGCGCAACACGGCGCAAGATCGCAGTGTTCGACGCCGACGCCTACGGCGATCCGGCGCGCAATCTGTCCCTCACCAGCGATCTGATGACGGCGATGGCGGCCGGTGGCACATCGATCCACCTGCAGCCCAAGTACGATCTGCGTCGTGGTCTGGTAACTGGCGCGGAAGCGCTGGTGCGCTGGCGCGATCCGCGGCGCGGCATGGTGCCGCCGGATCTGTTCATCGGCATGGCCGAAGAAACTGGCCACATCCGCGCACTCACCGACTGGGTGCTGGCGCAGGCGGTGAAGACGCAACTCATGCTGCGCGAGGACGGCCATGACCTGACGATCGCGGTGAACATCTCCGGGCGCCTGATGGACGATCAGGATTTCGCGGAACGCGCCATCGATCTCGTGCGCGGCGCGCGCGCCGACATCTGCTTCGAGATCACTGAAACGGCGGTGATCGACAACCCTGACGTGGCGCTGCGCATCATCGACCAGTACGCGGCCGCCGGCATCGGCATTTCCATCGACGATTATGGTTCCGGCCTTTCCTCCCTCGCCTACCTCAAACAGATCCGCGCCAACGAGTTGAAGATCGACAAGACCTTCGTGCTCTGCCTTGCGCACGGCCATCGCGACGCGCTGCTGGTGAAGTCCACCATTGATCTTGCGCACAGCCTCGGACTGAAGGTGACAGCCGAGGGCGTGGAGACCGCCGAAGCGCTCGCGGTGCTGCAGACGATGGGCTGCGACCTGGCGCAGGGTTACTTCATCGGTCGCCCGATGCCGGTCGGCGATTTCGTGACGTTCATGCGCGGCGCGCCGCTGACGGCGGCTTCAGCCCTGGCTGCGGATATCGCCGAATCGGGCACACGCACGTCATGACTCTTATGTGAAGGGATCAACCCGACGACGCCGAGCGACCTTAATTACCCCCTTCTCCGCAGCGCACACATCACGGACGCACGTACGCAACCACTTGTGCGCCGGGTCGGCATCCATGCGGGGATGCCAGAGCATCGAGACGGCGAACCCCTGCGCGGGGATCGGCAGCGGAAACGAGACCATACCCTTGCGCAGGTTTTCCGTGTGGCGCTCGGGCACCGTCGCCACCAGATCGGAGCCCCGCGCCAGCGACAGGGCGGAGGAGAAGCCGCTGACGATCGTAGCGACGCGGCGGTTCAGACCTGCGGGAATGAACGGGCGATCCGTTGCGCCCTCCTCCGCGCCGCTGCGCGACACGATCACGTGCGGTCCGTCCTTGTAGCGCTGCGCCGTGATCCTGCCGGAGGCCAAAGGATGGCCGCGCCGCACCACGCCGATCAGTCTGTCGCGAAACAGGGCGACGCTACGGAGTTCAGGCCCCAGCGAGGCTTCGACAACGCCCGTCTCCAGATCAACCCGGCCATCGCGCAGCAGGGCGCTGTCCTTGTCGGCCTTCTGCAGGAAATTCAGACGCACGCCGGGCGCGTCCCTGGCGACCGCGGCGAGCAGTCTCGGTCCGAAGCTTTCGACGAACCCATCGCTCGTCCGCAGCGTGTAGACCCGGTTCAACTTGCCGAGATCAACGCTCCGATCCGGACGCAAGACCGTTTCCGCTTCTAGCACGATCTGGTGAACCCGCTCCCGCAGCGCAAGCGCCCGCGGCGTCGGCGTCAGTCCCCGCCCCGCCCTCACCAGCAACGGATCGCCCGTCGTTTCGCGCAGCCGCGCGAGCGCGCGGCTCATCGCTGACGCGCTCAGCTTCAGCCGCTTTGCGGCGCGCGCGACGCTACCTTCGGCGAGCAGAACGTCCAGCGTGACGAGAAGATTGAAATCGGGGGATGACATGGCGCGATCATAACATGGCGTCTCATGCACTAATACACTGCAAATGATGCTCGTTCCGCCATGTCACGCTCGCGGCTATTCCTGGTCGCACTGACAGGAAAAGAACAGTCATGACGAGGAACGCACTGGAGCAGTTCGTTGAAGGCGTAAGGCCGGTCTGGGGGCCGCTCTCGAGCGAACTTGTGATGACATGCCAGGCTCAACTGCAGCATCTGCTGCAGGCGCCGCCCACCGAAGACTGGCTGGCGGCGCTGCACCGCGACGCGCCCGCCAACGAAGAACTGTACCGCGACCCCGATCACGGGTTCGTCCTGCTCGCCCACACCGAACACGCCGGCCTCTATCGCCCGCCGCACGACCACGGCCGCGGCTGGGTGATCTACGCCATGCAGCGCGGCGAAATCGAAATGGGCACGTACGCGCGCGTGGAGGACGCGGCCGGACACGCGCGGCTGGTGAAGCGTGACACCACCATCGTGCGACCCGGACAGGTGCAGGTCTATCTGCCCGGTGATATCCACGACACCCGCTGTCTGACGGGCTCCGCGCTCCTGTTCCGCTTCACCGAGCGGGACCTGAAGGTGGAGGACAAGCGCGATCACCGGGTGACGCGTTACGTCCAGAGGGACGGTGCCTGGACCGTGGGAACACCATGACGTCGGTGTCCATCCTGCGTGACGCGCACCTCTTCGCGCCGGAAGCCGATCCGGATCACGGCCTGCAACACCCGAGGCGCGCAGTCGCCGTTGGCGCCGTGCTGGCGGCGATGGCGATCGTGGTGATCGATGCGGGCATATCCAACGTCGCGTTGCCCACGATCGCCGGTGCGCTTCAAGTTGCGCCCGCGCAGGCAATCCTCGTCGTCACGGCCTATCAGGCGGCGTTGTTGATGGCGCTTCTGCCGTGCGCGGCGTTCGGCGAAAGATTCGGCTATCGTCGCGTGTTCGGCGTTGGCGTCGCCATTTTCACTGCCGCGTCGCTGGCGTGCGCGCTGTCCTCATCGCTGCCGTGGCTGCTTGCGGCGAGATTCATTCAAGGCCTCGGTGGCGGCGCTGTCCTTGCGCTCGGCGTCGCGTTGTTGAGAGCGGCGGTCTCCGACAAACGCCTGAGCGCCGCGATCGG
>JANNVF010000455.1:0-17371 GCA_031414315.1 Hyphomonadaceae bacterium
CAAGCTGTTCGGCGCGGCTGATGTTGGTGCAACGAAAGTCGTCGCCGGCGCAGCACGACTATACGCCGTCAATCCGCACACCGAGATCGAAGGCATCGCCGTGCGGCTGACGGAAGCGAACGCGGTGTCGCTGCTTGACAACGCGGCGGTGGTGCTCGACGGCACGGATGATTTCGCGACGCGCTTTGCAGTCAACGCTGCGTGCCACGCGCTTGGCGCGCCGCTGGTGTCCGGCGCCGTCGGGCGATGGGATGGTCAGGTCAGCGTCTTTGCTTCCGGCGCCACGAAGGGGCGCGAGATCGCAGATCGCCTCCCCTGCTACCAGTGCTTCGTGCCCGAGACACCGCCGCAGGCCGAGCCCTGCGCCGCGACCGGGATCGTCGGTGCGCTCACCGGCGTGGTCGGATCAATGATGGCGCTGGAGGCGATCAAGCTCATCGCGCGGGCCGGCAAACCTCTGACCGGCCGCGTGCTGGTGCTGGACACGCTCAACGGAGAAACACGCACCGTGCGCCTGCGCGCGGATCCGGAATGTCCCTGCTGCGGCACGTGAAAAAGGGCGGCGCCTGAGTAGCGCCGCCCTTTTCCGGCAGATCAGGACAGTCTATTGCCCGCTGGGTTGGCCGGCCGAGTAACCCGGCCCGAGGTGCTGGTTGAAGAACGCCAGCGTCCGCACCAGAACCGTGCGTTGCTGATCCGCCAGCAAAGGCGGCGGCGAATGCGCGGTGTCCGGTAGCGTGATGAACTCCACCTGTTTGCCGGCGCGGATCATGGCGTCACGCATGAGCGTCGATTGCTGGTACGGCACCGTCTCATCTTCGTCGCCGTGAATGAGCTGCAGCGGGATGGTGATCTTGTCGGCGTTGCGCGCCGCCGAATAGCGGATGAGCATCTCGCGGTCATCGCTGGCGCTGCCAATAGCGGTGGACCAGTACTTGTAGCTCATCCCCTGCGCGCCGCCACCGCCGCCATCGGCGACATCGCGGTCGCCGTCGCCACTGCGGACCCACTGCAGCATGTCGAGCAGATCGGATACGCCCGCGCCGGCAGAGGCGCACTTGTAAAGATCGTTGTCGACAACAGCGGCAGTCATCGTGGTGTAACCGCCGTAGGACCAGCCCGCGATGCAGACGCGGTTGCGATCGGCGACGCCACTGGCGATCACCGCCTCGGCGCCGTCGCGCACGTCCTGCTGCATGCGCTGGCCCCACTGGCGCCAGCCGGCTTTCACGAACTCGCGCCCGAAGCCGCCGCCACCGCGGAAGTTGGGTTGGAACACGGCGTAGCCGTGCGCGGCCCAGTACTGCGGCCAGCCGCCGGCGGCGTAGCCGTAAAGATCACGCCCCTCCGGCCCGCCGTGCGGGTGCACGATGAGCGGCAGGTTGCGTGCATTCTCCGCGCCCGGCGGCAGCCAGAGGTAGCCCCACAGCGGCGTTCCATCGCGCGAGGCGTAGTCAACGATCTTGACCATCGGCAGTTGCGCCGGATCGATGTTGGGCCGCTGTTCCGCCAGCGCGTCCACCGAGCGGGTTGCTGCGTTGTAGACGTAGTAGGTGCCGAGATCGCGCGGACCCTTCGATTGCACCAGCCAGCGCGAACGATCCTCCGAGATGTCCACCAGGAGCAGGTTGTTTTCGGCGCCCACGAACTGCTGGATGCCGTTGTACTGACGCTGGACCGCCGCGTCCTCGAACCTGCATTTGAAGCGGCGATCCCAATAGCAGACGCCGAGCAGGCTGCCGTTGTTCTCCACGAGCGCCGCAGAGGACACTTCGTCGGTCACGTCGAAGCCCGGCACCGAGAGAATTTCACGAACGTACTGACCCGTGGACGTGTCATAGACGTAGATGCCCGTCGTATCCTTGCCGGGTGGGCGGGCGAGCGCGTAGACCTGCCCCGGCGTCGCCGTTCCGCGAATGCCGTCGAAATCAACGCCGCTGTTGGCGCCGCTCGCGCCGATGTAGCGCGCGATTTCCGTCCAGCCCGATTGGCCAGGACCACGGCGCTGCCACGCAAAGCCGCGACCACCCGCCACCAGCTCCTGGCGTAGCACGGCCTTGCCGTTGACGTCGGTGGTGAAGTCGCCGGTTTCGCGGCTGCCGCGTTCAACAACGCTGCTGCGCCCGGTGGAGATGTTGATCTTCAGCAACTGCGTGCCGGTGATCGACGGCGCCCTGAGGATGACGTGATTGGGATCCAGCGGTAGTCTGTCAGTGATGCTGGGTGAGATTTCGCGCGGCAGATCGGGGTCGTTGCCCGGATCGAACAGCAAGACGAGATTGGAGCCGTCGGCGTTGCTGGCGTAGACCCGGCTTACTGTAAGGAAGCTGTTGTCCACCGCGCCCTTTTGCCGGCGAATCGAGCTTGTGGTTCCCACCACTTCCACGCGCTGTGACACGCCAAAGATCAGCCGGTTGTCGTCCTTCCAGTCGACGAAGTTGATCTCCAGCAATTGATCGGCGCGAGCGTACTGGATCGGCAGCACGCGCTTGGTTTCCCAATCGATCACCACCAGCACGTCACCCACCGCCTCGCGGCGGATGCCGGCGATGTATTTGCCGGTCGGCGACAGCGCCGGCGCGCGGAACTGGTTATAGCCGACGAAGGCCTCTACCGGCACGCCGCCCCGGACGGTCCCGGGCGCCTGCGCGGTCGCTACCGACCCCGCCAATCCGATAGCCAACGCCAGTCCAAGCATTTTCAAGTGTCGCACGTGGGTGCTCCCCGGAGGTCTGATCTTCCCCACGGGTAGAGCATGGTGGGACTGCGATCAACGGCGCTGAATCAGCGACGGACGGTCTTGACAGCAGCCGCGGCAACGGACGCATTCGCCCCATGACCCCCGCGCCCGACACCGCCCTCACCTGGCGCGACGCGTTCCTGCTCGCGGCCGAAAGCGATCTGGAGACCCGCGCCCGGCTCGCGCAGAGCGGCGCCCTGTTCGACGGCTACCACCCGGAGATGGAGGCCGTTCACCTGGAGAACGCCGCCCTGTTGGAGCAGGCGTTCGACGCCATCGGCTGGCCGGGGCGTGCGGCACTGGGCGAGGACGGCGCCGGCGCGGCGTTCCTGGTGCTGCAGCACGCCATCAGCCGTCCGTCGATCCAGCGACGTGGGCTTGAGCTGTTGCTGGACGCCGTGCCCCGTGGCGACGCCAACGCCCTCGACGCCGCCTACCTCGCCGACCGCATCGCGGTGTTCGAGGGGCGTCCGCAATTGTTCGGCACCCAGTTTGACTGGTTCGACGGCGTGCTCTCCCCCGCGCCCGTGGACACGCCGGATGGGCTGGACGTGCGGCGTGCCAGCGTCGGCCTGCCGCCGATCGTCGACGCCATCGCGGAGGTTCGCGCCGCCGCCGCCGCCGATGGCGAACAGCCGCCGGCTGATCTCGCAGCCCGGCGTGCGGGCTTCGAGGCCTGGGCGCGCCGCGTCGGCTGGCGTCTGCAAAGCTAGGCGAGCCGGCCCGATCCTGCTTTGATGCCCACCGAACGTCGGAGGGGCGGATGAGAAAGTTTCTGTTGGGCGGGCTGCTGCTGATCGCGGTAGCGCTAGTTGCGGGCTACTTCCTGCTGAGCCGCGCCCCCGCGACCTATGCGGATCTCGACAAGACTTACGCCAGCGCCGCGTCGAAGTTCATCGACATGGGCAGCGGCGTCAGCGCGCACTATCGCGATGAGGGAAACCCGAACGGACGCACGCTACTGCTTGTGCACGGGTTCTCCGCGTCGCTGCACACCTGGGAGCCGTGGGTCGCGGCGCTGGGTGGCGAGTACAGGATGGTCAGCCTCGATCTTCCCGGTCACGGCTTGACGCGCACGCCCGCCGGCTACGCGCCGACCATCGAGGGATACGCCGACACTATCGACGCGTTCGCGGAGAAGCTGCAGCTCGGCAAGGTCGTCGTGATCGGCTCGTCCATGGGCGGAGGCGCGGCGTGGCAGCTGGCGTTGCGCCATCCCGCGCGCGTCGACGCGCTAGTGCTGGTGGACGCCTCCGGCTGGCCAGAACCGCAATCCGAAAATGCCCGCGAACCGACCGTCTTCAAGCTGCTGCGCAATCCCGTCATGGGGCCGATCCTGCGCCGCCTGGATAACACGCCGATGGTGCGCCAGGGCCTCGAAGCCTCGTTCGCCAACCCCGCGCTCGTCGATGACGCGATGGTGGCGCGCTACGTCGACATGTCCCGTGCTCCAGGTCACGGCGACGTGCTGCTGTCGCTGATGAGCGGACGCGGCGGACGCACCGTGGCGACGAAGGACTTGCTGGCGAAGATCAAAGCGCCGACCCTGATCCTGCATGGGCGCCAGGACAACCTCATCCCGGTCGAGAGCGCCACGAAGTTCAACGACGCCATCCCCGGTTCGAAACTCATCCTCTACGACAAGGTGGGCCACATCCCGCAGGAAGAACTGCCCGTCCGCAGCGCCGCCGATCTGCGCAACTTCCTGCACGCGGCGTTTCCTGAGCCGGCGGCTGGCGTAGCGCTCTCCGCAGTCACACCGTAGGCGCTCATTGCTCTAGCTTTCATCGCAATGTCGCAGATCCATCGCAGTATCGAATCTTCAGGGGAGCTGATCGATGGCACAAGTTACACGGCGCGCGCTGCTCGGCGCCGCGTCGCTCGTTGGGGCCATCGCGCCCGCGATCGCGCAGACGCGCGCGCAGGGGGTATTCACGCATGGCGTCGCCTCCGGCGACCCGACTGCGACGTCGGTGATCCTGTGGACGCGGTTCGTGCCGGAGACGCCGGGGCTCGCCACCGTTCGGTGGGAAATCGCCGACGACGAACAGTTTCAGCAGCTTCGCGCGCATGGCGAAGCGACCGCTTCGACGTTCGATGATCATTGCGTCAAGGTCGACGCGCGCGGCCTCGCACCCGGCCGGCGTTATTTCTACCGCTTTCTCTCCGCCGGTGATCCCTCCCCCACCGGGCTCACGCGCACGGCGCCGCGCGGCGGCGTGGCCTCGCTCTCGATGGCGGTGTTTTCCTGCGCCAACAAACCATTCGGCTACTTCCACGCCTATGCGCACGCGGCGGGTCGCGACGACATCGACATCTGCATCCACACCGGCGACTACATCTACGAGTACGGGCGCGGTACATATCCGAGCGCCGCTGAAACGATAGCGGATCGCGTTATCGAACCCAGCAACGAGATCATCTCGTTCAGCGATTACCACGCCCGCTACGCCAGCTACCGCAACGATCCGGCGCTGCAGGAACTGCATCGCACCAAGCCGTTCCTCGTCATCTGGGACGATCACGAACTCGCCAATGATGCGTGGAAGGACGGCGCGCAAAATCATCAACCCGCCACCGAAGGCGACTGGTCTGTGCGCCGCGCGATGGCGGCGAAGGCTTACGCCGACTGGCTGCCGATCCGCCCGCAAGGCTCGCTGCTGCAAATCTACCGACGCCTCGAGTGGGGCGCGCTCGCCACGATCCTGATGCTCGACACGCGCCTCATCGGGCGCGATCGTCAGCTGGACTGGCCCTCGGTGCTTGAGCCGGTGCTGGGACAGGGCGACGCCGCGACGGCCCGGGCGATCAGCACGTTCGGACGCGGGCCGCTGGGCGACGCCAATCGTTCGCTGCTCGGCGCGACGCAGGAAGCCTGGATGCGTCAGGAGCTGCGCCGCTCGAAAGGGCGCGGCGCCCCATGGCAGGTGCTCGCGCAACAACTCGTTGTCGGCAAACAGGGGTTTCCCGCCGCCGCCGCCAGCCTGCTGCCCGATGATGCGAGCGCGCGCACAAAACAGTTCGTCGCCACCGGCGCACTCGCCAACAGCCTCGGCCACGGCTGGAACCTGGACGCGTGGAGTGGCTATCCGGCGGCGCGGGAGCGCTTCCTGCAGGCGTGCGCCGTAGACGGCGCCAACGCGCTGGTGCTGTCCGGCGACAGCCACAACGCCTGGGCCAACAACCTCCCCGGCGGCCGCGACGGACGCCCCGCCGCCATTGAACTCGCCGGCGCCAGCGTCAGCTCACCGGGATTCGAACGCACATTCCGCAACGCCGCGCCCGGGGCACGGGAAGCGGCGATGGTCGGCGCCAATCCGGAGCTTGCGTGGTGTGATGTGTCCCGGCGCGGCTACGCGGTAGCGACGCTGACGCCTGCACAGGTCGATGTGGAGTGGCTCGGTTTCGACAGCGTCGCGACGCCGGTCGCGACCGCGCCGACGATCACGCGCTCCAGCGCGCCGGCGACGCGTGGCCACGGCGTAGGCAAGTGGGAGTTTGTCTAGCGCGCCCGCATCATAGCATCGCCGGGATCACGCGATCCGGCGGCTTGTGCCCGTCGGCGAAGGTCTTGATGTTGATAATGACCTTCTCGCCCATGTCGATCCGGCCTTCCAAAGTGGCCGACCCCATGTGCGGCAGCAGCACGACGTTTGCGAGCTTCTTCAGCTTCGGATTGATCGCGGGCTCGTTCTCGAACACGTCGAGGCCGGCGCCGGCGATTTCGCCCTTGTCGAGCATGCGCGCGAGCGCCGCTTCATCGATGATCTCACCGCGCGCGGTGTTCACGAGATATGCGTGCGACTTCACCAGCGCGAGGCGTCGCGCGCTGAGCAAGTGATACGTCGCCGGCGTGTGCGGGCAGTTGACGCTGATGATATCCATCCGCGACAGCATCTGGTCGAGGCTTTCCCAATACGTCGCCTCAAGTTCCTGTTCGATGTGCGCGGAGACCTTGCGGCGGTTGTGGTAGTGGATTTGCAGGCCGAACGCCTTGGCGCGGCGCGCGACCGCCTGCCCGATCCTGCCCATGCCGATGATGCCGAGGCGCTTGCCCCAGATGCGGCGGCCGAGCATATGCATCGGACTCCAGCCAATGAAGCCGTCGGCCTCCACCAGCTTCACGCCTTCCACGATCCGGCGCGGGACCGCGAGGATCAGCGCCATGGTCATGTCGGCGGTGTCTTCGGTCAGCACGCCAGGCGTGTTGGTGATGGTGATGCCGCGCTGGACGGCGCTGGCCACGTCGATGTTGTCCACGCCGGCGCCGAACTGGGCGATGAGGCGGAGGTTTTCCCCGGTGCGGGCCAGCACGCGGCCGTCGAGCCGGTCGGTCACGGTGGGCACCAGCACATCGGCGCGGCCCACGGCGGCGACCAGCGCCTCCGGGCTCATCGGCGCGTCGGTCTCATTCAACTCGGTGTCGAACAGCTCCCGCATCCGGGTTTCCACCGGCTCGGGGAGTTTGCGCGTGACGACGACCTTGAGCTTTTTCGACGGCATGCGCCCTTCTAGCAGGGCGTGGGGCCGAACAAAGGCCGCCCCTCCAAAAAAGGAAAACTTAGGGGCCAAAAAAGAAAAGATCAGCGCGTTAAGCCCGCTTTCACGGCGCCCGGCGCATGTCGGCGGCTGGATTTCGCCCCCGCTCAGAAGAGCCCAGCCATGCCCCGCAGCCTCTCCGCGTTCCTGTGCGTGCTTGCCCTATCCACCGCCGCGACGGCCGCCGCCCCAAGACTGGGCGCAAGCTCCCGTCTCCCCGTGCCCCGCTATGAGAGCATCGCCGCCGCCGAAGCCTTTGGCCGGCGCGGGCCGGGCAAGGACCACCGGATCGACTGGGTCTACCATGCCCGCGGCCTGCCGATACGGGTGCTGGAAGAATCCGACGAATGGCGCCGGGTGCGCGATCCCTCAGGGGACGAGGTCTGGATCCATTCCACGATGCTATCGCCCAGCCGCACGGTCTACGTGAAGGAAGCCGAGGCCCCCGGCCTTACTCTGCAGTCGGCCCCCCGGCCGGACGCGCAGGCGGTAGCCTACATGCAGCACGGCGTGGTCGCGGTCCTGAACGAATGCCTGGGCGGCTGGCGCAAGGTGACTGCCGACGACGCCACCGGCTGGGTCCCGGCCGATGCGCTCTGGGGCGGCGAGGACTGCGCGCTGCCGCGCTAGACCTGTCGCAAACCAGCGCTGCTCAGGGCCGCCCGGTTGATTGCGGAGGGCCGCGCGCGCATGTAAGGCCGGACGGGGCGCGCAATGGCGCCTTCCAGAGCCGTGCTTTCCAAGCTGATGTCTGCTTACCCCGCCTCCCTCTCGCATGCCGAGCTTCTGGAAAGCGGCCATGGCCGCCTGTTCGGCCCTGGCAATGCCCAGCTTCCGCTGCCGCCCATGCTGATGATCGACCGGATCATCTCGATCGAGGAAGGCGCCGGGCAGTACGGCAAGGGGCGGTTGGTGGCGGAGTTCGACATCAATCCGGACCTCTGGTTCTTTCAGTGCCACTTCGAGGGTGATCCGGTGATGCCCGGCTGCCTCGGCCTCGACGCCATGTGGCAGCTCGTGGGCTTCTACCTCGGCTGGCTCGGCGCGCCCGGCAAAGGCCGCGCCCTCGGCGTCGGCGAGGTGAAGTTCAACGGACAGGTTACCCCCGGCGCCAAGGTTCTGCGCTACGAGATCGATTTCAAGAAAGTGATCCTGCGCAAGCTCGTCCTCGGGCTGGCGGACGGGATAACACTGGTGGACGGCCAGCAGATCTATTCGGCGAAGGACCTCAAGGTCGGTCTGTTCTCGCCGGAACAGCTGGCGGCCAACGGCAAAGAATAAACACACATCATAGGGGCATGCGCGTGCGGCGAGTGGTCGTAACCGGCATCGGGATTGTCTCCGCCATCGGTGACAACAAGGAAGAAGTGACGGCGTCTCTGCGTGAGGCCCGCTCGGGCGTTGTCGCGGCGCCGGAATACGCCGAGCTCGGATTCCGTTGCCAGGTGCACGCCAAGCCCGCGCTTGACTGGGAGGCCGCCGTCGACCGGCGCGCCGCGCGTTTCCTCAGCCAGGGCACCGGCTGGTGTCATGTGGCGATGGAGCAAGCAATCGCCGACTCCGGGCTCGAAACCACCGACGTGTCCAGCGACCGCACCGGCATCATCGTCGGCGAAGGCGGCCCGTCCACGCGCACCATCGTGCAGGCAGCGGCGATCACCAAGGAAAAGGGCCCCAAACGTGTCGGCCCGTTCGCGGTGCCTAAAGCCATGAGTTCCGGGCCTTCCGCAGCGCTCGCCACGTGGTTCAAGATCCGCGGCGTGAACTATTCGATCAGCTCCGCATGCGCGACGAGCGCGCACTGCATTGGCGCCGGCGCCGAGCAGATCCAGTGGGGCAAGCAGGACGTGGTGTTCGCCGGCGGCTGCGAGGAACTCGACTGGACCATGTCGGTGATGTTCGACGCGATGGGCGCGATGTCGTCGAACTTCAACGAAACGCCCTCCATCGCATCGCGCGCCTACGATGAAGCGCGCGACGGCTTCGTCATCGCCGGCGGGGCCGGCATGGTGGTGCTGGAGGAATACGAGCGCGCGAAGGCGCGCGGCGCCAAGATCTACGGCGAACTCGTCGGCTACGGCGCGACCAGCGACGGCTACGACATGGTCGCGCCATCGGGCGAAGGCGCGGTGCGCTGCATGAAGCTGGCGATGAGCACCATCGGCGGACGCATCATCGATTACCTGAACCCGCACGGCACCTCCACGCCAGTCGGCGACGAGCGCGAGATGCAAGCGGTGCGCGACGTGTTCGGCGCCAAGGCGCCGATGATCTCGTCCACCAAGTCCCTCACCGGCCACAGCCTCGGCGCGGCCGGCGTGCAGGAGGCGATCTATTCGCTGCTGATGATGGCGGAAAGCTTTGCCGCCAAGAGCGCCAACATCTTCAACCTCGACCCGCTGTTCGCCGACCTGCCGATCCTGCGCGAACGCTTCGATGGCGCGCTGGAGACGGTGATGTCGAACAGCTTCGGCTTCGGCGGCACCAACGCGACGCTGGTATTCGGGAAGGTGTGAAGCCGTTTCGGCTCTGTACCGGCGCCTGCAGAAATCTCGACAAGTGGCGCGTGAGGCCTCGCCGGGCGGGTTTGTTCTGTTCAGTACGCCAGACGCGGCGACTCCGCATTGCTCGTTGTGAGGTTCAGAAGTGCAATACGATGATGTTGTCCTCGGGCGCCGCAGCATTCGCGGCTACAAGCCCGACGCCGTGCCCAGGGCAGTGATCACGGAGGTGATTGCGCTCGCGATGCGCGCGCCATCCTCTCTGAATACCCAGCCGTGGAATTTCTATGTCGTGGCTGGAGACGCTCTCAACCGTATCCGCGCCGGCAATACGGAGCGCAATCTGGCGGGCGTGCCGGACTCCCGCGAGTTTCGCAGCCACGGCGGCTACGAGGGCGCACACCGAGACCGTCAGGTTGAAATCGCCAAACAGCTGTTCACCGCCATGGCCATCGACAGGCACGATCAGGCCGGGCGTAAGGAGTGGGTGCTGCGCGGCTTCCGCCAGTTCGACGCGCCGGTGTCGGTGGTCGTCACCTATGACCGCTCGATCCACGGCGGCGACATCGCGCCGTTCGATTGCGGCGCCGTCGCCAACGCGCTGGTCAACGCAGCGTGGTCGCGGGGGCTGGGCTGCGTGATCAACAGCCAGGGGATCATGCAGTCGCCCGTGGTGCGCGAGCATGCGGGCATCCCGGACGACCAGGTGATCATGATCTGCATCGCCATGGGTTATCCCGACGACACGTTCCCGGCGAACGCCGTCGTGTCGCGGCGGAAGTCGGTGGATGAAGCAGCGGTGTTCGTGGGGTTCGAGGAGTAGGGGTCTCGTCGCGTCGTTCGCCAATGGCGACCATCGCAGGCGGCGCACGTGAATTCCTCGCACCGCTTGACCCCGCTCCCCCGCCCCCATAGTGCGGCTCCGAACAGAACGGAGCACCCCCCATGTCCGAATGGATCATGCCTGCGGGCAATCTCATGGCCGGCAAGCGCGGGCTGGTCATGGGTGTCGCCAATGACAAGTCGATCGCCTGGGGCATCGCCAGCCAGCTCGCGGCGCAGGGCGCAGAGATCGCGTTCACCTACCAGGGCGAGGCGCTGGAGAAGCGGGTGCGGCCGCTGGCCGAGAGCGTGGGCTCCAAACTCCTGCTGGAATGCGACGTCACCAACGACGACCAGCTCGACGCGGTGTTCGCGGCGCTGAAGGACAAGTGGGGCGGTATCGACTTCCTCGTCCACGCCATCGCGTTCTCGGACAAGAACGAACTCAAGGGCTCGTTCGTGGAAAACACCACGCGCGAGAACTTCCTGCGCACGATGGACATCAGTGCGTTCAGCTGGGTCGCGTGCGCGAAGCGCGCCGCGCCTCTGATGAAGCCGGGTGGCTCGATGGTGACGCTCACCTATCTCGGCGCCGAGCGCGTGCTGCCGAGCTACAACGTGATGGGCGTGGCGAAAGCAGCGCTCGAAGCCTGCACCCGCTACATCGCCCGCGACCTCGGGCCGTCGGGCCTGCGCGCCAACGCCATCAGCGCCGGCCCGATGCGCACCCTCGCCATCGCCGGCATCCAGGGCGGGCGCGGCCTGATCTCCACCGGCCGCGCGTGGAGCCTGATGAAAGAGGACACCAGCATGGAAGGCATCGCCGGTTGCGCGCTGTGGCTGCTGAGCGATCTCGGCCGCTCCACCACCGGCGAGGTGATCCACGTCGATGCGGGCTTTCACGTGGTGGGATTGCCGGAAGGCGTGGAGGTTTGAGCCCGTAGCTCAAGCCATGTCACACTCCCCCTCCTTGCCTCGTCTTGATGGGCAGAGGAGGCAGCGATGCTCAAGCGAGGACTATGCGGGCTGATCGGGGCGATGACGATCGCCAACGGGCTCTCGATGCTGTTCGACGGCCAGAACTGGTACAACCGCGTGCCCGGCGTGACCGATACCGGGCCGTATAATCCGCACTTCGTGCAGGACATCGGGCTCGCGTTCATCGTCGCGGGACTGGCGCTGCTGGCCCGCGCGTGGCGGCCCGCGCTGTGGCCGGCGGGGTTCGCGGGCGCCGCATTTCTGGCGGCGCACGCCGGGTTGCACGTCGTCGGAATGGCGCAGGGCCACAGTCATCACGTGGCGTTCGACACCGCGCTGATCGTGGTCCCGTCGCTGGTAGCGCTGTGGGCCGCCCTTCCCGCGAAAGAGGCGCGCCATGCGTAAGGCCGCCGCCACCGCGCTGCTGAACCTGATGCAGTCGCGCTACGACTATGACGTCACCTACATGAAGGCGATGCTGAGCGCGTCGCCGAAGGCATTCTTCGAGTTCACCAAGCTGTTTGGATTGTCCCGACACCGCGAGGCTGCGCCGAAAGCGGCGGTGTTTGCGGCGAAACTCGTCTCCGCGCTGGTGGAGGATTGCGGGCCCTGCGCGCAGCTCGTGGTCAACATGGCGCGGGAGGCGAAGGTGGCGCCCAGCGACATCGCCGCCGTGCTGAAGCGCGACGCCGAAGCGATGAGCGCCGACGCCGCGCTGGGGTTCCGCTTCGCCGAGGCCATCGCCTATCGCCTGCCCGACGAGGACGATGTCCGTGACGCCGTGCGGGCGGCGTGGGGTGAGAAAGGCGTGATCGATCTGTCACTGGCGTTCGCCATCGGCCGCGTGTTTCCGATGACCAAGGCGGGGCTCGGCTATGCCAAGGCGTGCCGGCGGGTAACGGTCGACGGGCAAGGCGTCGACGTGGTCAAACGGGCGGCGTGACCGCCAGGATTGATTCTCTCGCCGCCCATCGCGGCCGCCTGCTGGGCCTCGCCTACCGGATGCTGGGCAGCCGGGAGGATGCCGAGGATGTGCTGCAGGATGCATGGCTGCGGTTTTCCAAGGCCGAGGACGTCCGCAACCCTGAAGCCTTCCTCGTCACCACCGTCACGCGGCTGTGCCTCGACCGGATGAAGAGCGCGCACGCGCGGCGCGAGATCTACGTCGGCCCGTGGCTGCCGGAGCCGGTACTGGACGCCGAAGCGCTCTCCCCGCACGCGGCCACCGAACTCGCCGACGATCTCTCGTTCGCGCTGCTGCTGGCGCTGGAGCGGCTCTCCCCGCTCGAGCGCGCGGCGTTCCTGCTGCATGACGTGTTCGACGCCTCCTTCGCGGACGTGGCCCTGACGCTCGACCGGAGCGAGGCCGCCTGCCGTCAGCTCGCCACCCGCGCCCGAAAAGCCGTCCGCGTCGCCCATCCGACCCCACCGGCCCCGCCGCCACAGCATGCGCGCCTGCTGGCCGCTTTCGGCGCGGCGGTGGCCAGTGGCGACGTGGCCGGACTGACGGCGCTCCTGCGCGAGGACGCCATCGCGCTGACCGACGGGGGGGGCGCCAAGCGCGCCGCGCTCAACCCGATCCGGGGCGCTGACAGGATCGCCCGGTTCTTCGTGGGCCTGACCCGCAAGGTCGCAGCGGCGGGAACAGCCCTCCGGGTGGAGCCCGCGCACATCAACGGGGCGAGTGGTCTACTGCTTTTTCTCGACGGAGCACTAGACCAGACTCTATCCATTGCGGTTGAACACGACCGTATTGTCGCCATCTACGGCGTGCGTAATCCGGAAAAGCTGCGGCGGGTGCTCTCGGAACGGAAACTGTAAGTGGCGTTAACGCCACTCTGTGGATATTCTCCCCCTCGCTCTTAAAGTCGGCCCCGGGAAAGACCTGCCTAAGACCATGACCGAGATCGCCCTCGCCTATTCCTCGATCGACAAGGCGCGCGCCGAAGCGATCACGCGCGTCCTGAGCGCGCTGGGCTATGCGGTGTCGCCTCAGCCGTTGACCGCCAACGCTGTGGACGAGGCCAAGGCGCTGGTGGTGTTCTGGTCCTCCGGGTCGGTGAACTCGATCCCGATCAACCAGTTTGCCGCCCAGGCGTCCGCCAACCGCAAGCTGGTCAGTGTCCGCGCCGGCCAGTCCGATCCGCCGGCCGCCTATGCGCTGGTGGCGCTGCATGATCTGTCGCGCTGGACCGGGTCGCTGGATGCGCCGGAGTTGCGCACCTTCCTGCAGCACGTCGTCCGCATGGCGCCGCCGAAAAACGCCACGGCCGCCGCGACCCTCACTCCGCAGCAGATGACGCCGCGTGCGCCGGTCAATGTGCCTGCCAGTAACGCGGCGCCCTTCAATTTCGCCGGTCCTGGCCCCCAATCGCGGCCGATCGAGCCGCCGCGCGAGGTTGCGCCGCAGCGTCCTGTGGGGCTCCGCGTCGCGCCGACCCCACAACCCGCCCCCGTTCCCCGCCCTGCGGCCGAGAAAGTCGGCGTCGCGATGCCGCGCCACGTGGATCGGCCCGAGTCCAGGCCGGAGCCGCGCCGCGCGCCGGAGCGTCGTCGCGCCGGCGGTGGTGGCGTCGCCCGTGTCGCGTTCGGCGCGATTGCGGTGTCGGTTGTCGCCGGCGCCGCTGTCGCGGCGTTCAACTACGAGCCTGGCCAACAAAACACCGCGTCCGGCCCGGAGCCCGTCACCAACGTCGCCATCAATGTCGCACCCAATGCGATGCCCGGACCCGTGCCCGGGACGGTGACCGACGCGACGCCCGACACCGCAAGCCTCACCAGCGTGCAGGTCGCCTCCGCAGCGCCACTCCCCGCCCCGCTGGCGACACCGGACACCGCCGCGACCGTGCAGTCAGCCCGTGGCTGGACCGCCACGCTGCCGACGATCCCCGGCGTGCCGAAGGTGACACCCGCCAGCGCCACGTCCCCGGGCGCGCCCGCCGCGCGGCCGGCGCGCCAGACAGCGCCGGTGAAGCTCACGCCGATCGACGGCCCGCTGCCATCCACGGGCATCGTCGCCATCGACAACGCGAACCTCGGCCCGGGAACACCGGTCAACACGCTGGCCAGCACCCCAAGCCGCCCCCGCACACCGGAAGAAGAGCGCGCCTGGATCCGCCAGCAGGCGACCTACGGGCCGGAGTAGGCCTGCGCGCCTCAAGTCACGGCGCCTTCTCCCCGCTTCACGCGTTCTCAGTGCTCAACCTCGCCTGCGGAGAACCCGGGCGTACGGAGCACGACAATGACGAGTTGGACCCGCCGCAGTGTTGCATTGGCAGGATGCGCCGCGCCGTTTTTCGTTTCGAGCATCGCGTACGCGAACGCTGGTGCGGAGCGGTTTGTGGCGCAGATTGGCGCGGAAACACTGCGGTTGTCACAGACCAGCGCGGCGGCCGGCGCCTATCGCGCGCTGCTGGAGCGGACGGCGGACCTCGATCGCATCGCCAACGTCGTGCTGGGCCGTTCTGGCCGAACCTTTACGCCCGATCAGAAGGCGCGGTTTCGCATCGCGTTCGCCAATCTGCTGTCCACGCGGGTGCGAAACGCCGTGAGCGGCGTGAAGTCCTTCACGGTTGGCGCCTCCGTGGAGGCGCGCGCCGGCGACATCGTCGTCACGAGCCAGGCGGAACGGACGAGTGGCGAGCCCCTCACGCTCCGCTGGCGCGTCATGACCACGAACAAGGGCCAGCGGCTCGTCGATGTGGAAGTGGCGGGGGTATTTCTGGCGTTCCAGCAACAGGCCGAATACGCGGCGTTCCTGGACAAGAACAACGGCGACGCCAACGCACTGATCGCCTTCGTGACCGAGGCGGCGGAGCGCGGCGCCGCAGCCTGAACGATCCGACTCAACAAACAAAAACGGCGGGCCGCGAAGCCCGCCGTTTCGTTGTCTTGCGTGACGCGGAGATCAGCCCGCGCCGACGTCGATCTTGCCGGCTTTCACGAGGTCTTCGCCCGTGGCCTGGTCGACCGCCTTCATCGACAGGCGGGTTTTGCCGCGATCGTCGAAGCCGAGCAGTTTCACCTTCACCATGTTGCCTTCCTTGATGACTTCCGACGGCTTGTTGACCCGCTCGGCGCGCAGTTGTGACACGTGCACGAGGCCGTCCTTCGCGCCGAAGAAGTTCACGAACGCGCCGAACTCGGCGACCTTCACGACCTTGCCGTCGTAGATCGCGCCGACTTCCGGCTCGCTCGTCAGCGACTTCACCCACTTCACGGCGGCGTCGATGTTGTCCTGCGACGGCGACGCGATGCGCACCGTGCCGTCGTCCGCGACGTTGATCTTGGCGCCGGTCTTTTCCACGATCTCGCGGATCACCTTGCCGCCGGTGCCGATCACGTCGCGGATCTTGTCGGTCGGGATCTGGATCTGCACGACCTTCGGGGCGTGCTCGTTCATTTCCGTGCGCGGCGCGTTCATGGCTTTCGCCATTTCATCGAGGATGTGCATGCGCGCGGTGTGCGCGCGCCCGAGCGCGACCTTCATGATCTCCTGCGTGATGCCGGCGACCTTGATGTCCATCTGCAGCGACGTAACGCCGACCGTGGTGCCGGCGACCTTGAAGTCCATGTCGCCGAGATGATCCTCGTCGCCAAGAATGTCGGTGAGCACTTCAAAGCCGTAGTCTTCCAGCACCAGGCCCATCGCAATGCCCGCGACCGGGCGCGTGATCGGCGCGCCAGCGTCCATCAGCGCGAGGGACGAACCACACACCGTGGCCATCGACGAGGAGCCGTTGGACTCGGTGATCTCCGACACGAGACGGATCGTGTACGGGAAATCCGCTTCCTTCGGCAGCACCGCCTGCATGGCGCGCCACGCGAGCTTGCCGTGGCCGATTTCACGACGCTTCGTGCCGCCGAGACGGCCGGTTTCGCCGACGCTGTAGGGAGGGAAGTTGTAGTGCAGCATGAACTTGGCCTTGTAGGTCCCGTTCAGGCTGTCGACGTACTGCTCGTCTTCGCCGGTGCCGAGCGTGCAGACAACCAGCGCCTGCGTCTCGCCGCGGGTGAACAGCGCCGAGCCGTGTGTGCGCGGCAGAGCGCCAACTTCGCAGACGATCGGGCGGACCTTGTCGACCGCGCGGCCGTCGATGCGCGCCTTGTCCTTGATGATACGCGAACGGACGATGTCGCTTTCGACGCCCTTGAAGGCTTCCTTGAAGGTGTTTTCGTCGAGGCCGTCCGGCCTGGCTTCGGTCTTCACGAGCGCGGCCTTGGCCTTGTCGCGGGCGGCGCCGATGGCCTTGTAACGTTCGTCCTTCTTGGTGATGCGATAGGCGTCGCCGATGTCGCTGCTGACCAGCGCGGCGACCTTGGCCTTCTGCGGCGAGAGGTCCACCGCTTCGAAATCGAACGGGTCCTTCGACGCCTTCTCGGCGAGCTGGATGATCGCGTCGATCACCGGCTGGAAGCCCTTGTGGCCGAGCGCGAGCGCTTCGAGCATCTGCTCTTCGGTGAGCTCCTTCACTTCCGATTCCACCATCATCACCGCGTCGGCGGTGCCGGCGATGACGAGGTCGAGATCGGAATTGACCATCTGGCCGATGGACGGGTTCAGCACCGGCTTGCCGTCGATCCAGCCGACGCGCGCGGCGCCGATCGGGCCCATGAACGGCACGCCGGAAATCGTCAGCGCGGCGGACGCGGCCACTAGCGCGAGAATGTCGGTTTCGTTTTCGCCGTCCCACGACAGCACGGTGATGATCACCTGCACTTCGTTCTTGAAGCCGTCGACGAAAAGCGGACGGATCGGGCGGTCGATGAGGCGTGAGATGAGCGTTTCACG
>JANNVF010000456.1:0-4582 GCA_031414315.1 Hyphomonadaceae bacterium
ATGACCATCACCGACCGCGCCAAGGACGTGATCAAGTCCGGCGGCGAATGGATCAGCTCCATCGACATCGAGAACATCGCGGTCGGCGCGCCGGGCGTGGCGAACGCGGCGGTGATCGGCGTCTATCACCCGAAGTGGGACGAGCGACCCTTGCTCATCATCCAGCCAAAGCCTGGCGAGACACCGGTGCGCGACGCGATCATGCAGTACCTGGAAGGCAAGATCGCCAAGTGGTGGACGCCGGACGATGTCGTGTTCGTCGAGCAGATCCCGCTCGGCGCCACCGGCAAGATCAACAAGATGGCGCTGCGCGAAACGTTCAAGGACTACAAGCTGCCGACGGCGGCGTAGCGTTTCGCGTTCCTGATGACGTGTTGCGCAAATGCACTCGAACCTTGCGTTCGGGTGTGTTACATAATCGCGATTGTCGCGTGGTGCGGCAGAACCAAGGCAAGCGATCGATGACACCGAGGTCCAGTCAGACACACACGAGGGTGAGCGGCTAGACGTTTCGGTCAACGATGCGTCGGCCGATCCGGCCGATGGCTTTCACCCTCCCGAGCAATGCTCGCGGAGGGTTTTTCATTTTGGATTGAGAAGATGACGTACGAAGTAATCTGCGCGCACGGGCGCGAGATCAAGGCGTGGATTTCCGGGGTGCCGGTGGAGGAGGCTGCGATCCAGCAGCTGCGCAACACCGCCACGCTCGACATCGTGTGGCCGTACGTGGCCGCGATGCCGGACGTGCATTTCGGGCGCGGCGCCACCGTGGGGTCGGTCATCCCGACCCGCGGCGCGATCATTCCGGCCGCGGTCGGCGTGGATATCGGCTGCGGGATGATGGCGCAGGAGACGACGCTCTCCGCGAACGATCTCCCGCATTCACTTTCCGCGCTGCGGAGCGAACTCGAACGCAAGATCCCGGTCGGCAACGGCCCGGGTGGCGCGTGGAAGAACAGCATGCGTCCCGGCCGTGTGGACAAACGTCTGCGCGACGGCGGCTTGTCTGACCGCCTCGACAAGATCCTCGCGAAGCACCCGAAGATCCGTGGCGACAAGCTGACGAGCCAGATGGGTACGCTCGGTGGCGGCAACCACTTCGTCGAGGTCTGCCTCGACGAACGCGATGTGGTGTGGGTGATGCTGCACTCCGGCTCGCGCGGCACGGGCAACATGATGGGGAACTACTTCATCGCCCGCGCGCGCGAGGCCGTGCGCAAGCTCGGCGTGTCGTTGCCGGATGCCGATCTCGCCTACTTCAGCGAGGGCGACGCGGACTTCGACGACTACATCGAGGCGGTGACGTGGGCGCAGGACTACGCGCGCGCCAATCGCGAGACGATGATGGCGTCGGCGCTCGAAGCCTTGCGCGAGGAGATGCCGCCGTTCCGGCTCGGCAAGACGGCGGTGAACTGCCACCACAACTACGTGGAGCGGGAGCAGCACTTCGGCGAGACGGTGTGGGTGACGCGGAAGGGCGCGGTGCGCGCGCGCGACGGCGATCTGGGCATCATCCCAGGCTCGATGGGCGCGAAGTCGTTCATCGTGCGCGGGAAGGGCAACGTCGATGCGCTCTGCTCGTGCTCGCACGGCGCGGGCCGCGCGATGTCGCGGTCGGACGCCAAGCGTAAGTTCACGCTGGAGGACCACAAGCTGGCGACGAAGGGCGTGGAATGCCGGAAGGACGAAGGCGTGCTCGACGAGACTCCGGCGGCCTACAAGGACATCGACGCCGTGATGGCCGCGCAGACCGACCTCGTGGATGTGGTGCACACGTTGAAGCAGGTGGTGTGCGTGAAAGGCTGAAGGTGGAGCGCGGCGGCGACCTTACGGACGTCGTCGCGCTTCCGCCGTCGCCACCGCTTCCATCGCGGGATCGCGCTTGGCGGCATAGGCGGCGAACGTCAGCGGCGCAGCGATGTCCGGCGTCAGCGTGCGCACACGCACGGGAAATTTCTCGTTCAGCCAGAAGCACGCGCGCCGGTCCGTGCAGGGGCCAGCGTAGTTGTGACGCCCGGTGGCGTAGGACACGGTGACGAAGGCGTTGGGCAGTCGGAACTGGTCGCCCTCGGCCCAGAAATCCAGGCGATCGCCCACCGGTTCGCCGACGATCGTCACGCGGTCGCCGCCCACTTCCTTCAACGCTGCAGTGGTGGTGATCGCGGCGGAGAACGTCCAGCCGGACGTCAGAACATACGTATGACCGCCGGCCATCGCGTCGGGCAGCGCGCGGGCGAACGCGTACGTAGTGGTGTAGTCGCCGCCGCCGTTCATCCGCATGTCGAGCACGACGAACCGCGGATGATCGGCGCGCACCCGCGCCAGTGCGGCGTCGAGGAACGGCTGGATCGGCTCGTCGTCGCCGTCGCCGTTGGCCGCAAGGCCGATATAGAGGCCGCCGGACGGAAGGGCCTCCAGCCAGAACAGCTTCGTCCGACTGTGCAGATGGACCGGCAGCGTGGCGTCCTCGCGCAACAGGGACCCCATCGCAGCGCCGGGCTGGACGGGATAGAGGAGCCGCGCTGTGTTGGAGACCGGCGCGCTGCGGCCGCGCGCCTCCCCCGCCACCCGCCGCACGAAAGACGACCCGTCGGCGCGCACGCCGGACAAGGTCAGCGCGGCGCGATCGCGCGCCACGCCGGCGGCCTGCAGCAAGGCGGGAGACTCCAGCATCGGGATCAGTTGGACCCGGCGATGCGCTTCCGTGCCGCCTTCGTAGCGGCGGATGGCGCGATAGACATCGGCGACCGGTTTGCCGTCGATGGCGTCGATCCGCGCGCCCAACAGGTCGGCGTTCGCGGCATCGGCGCGCAACACGTGGAGTCCATCGGCGAACAGGTAGGTGCGCAGCGGCAACCGCACGGTATTCTTCATGTACGCGTTGTCGCCGATCGCGGTGTGGCCGTTGTCGGCGAGGGCGGCGATTTCGGCGACGCGCAACACGAACTGTTCGTGTGTGAGATTTTCCGCATCGGTGCGCAGCTGCGCCGCCAGACGCCCGGCCTCGGCGCGGGTGCGGGGCGTGTAGGCGTGGTCGAAGTCGGGGAAGGCTTCGAAATAGGCGGCGTCGGCGATCTGTCCCGCGCGCTGGTCGTCGGTCTCCGCGGGTGCGGGCGACGGCGGAGGGTACTGGAAGCGCGCAGCGAGCGCGGCGCGATAGCCCGCCTCGTCGAGCGTCGACAAATCGGGCGCTGCGGGGCCGGCCGAGGCGCAGGCACCCAGTGCAAGCGCGAGAAGGACAGAACGCATGGGGGCTCCGCAGCGAACGCCGTCAGTCTAGCGACTTCCATTGCTGCTTGATGTCAGCGGCGCCGAAACGCGAGGTCCATCCGGCTTGCGGGTCTCCGCTGTGGGTCGTGTCCCAGTTTGGAATGTCAGCCGGGACGCCAGACAGACGGCAAGAGGTCCCTAAGCTGCCGCTCACGCCTTGGCAGAAGACCGGATGGAATTCGCCGAAATGCGTCATTCGCCGCCTAGCGGTATGGTCTGCGCGGTTGCCTGCCGAACAGAGTGACCAAGACCGCCGCGAGGACGGCAAAGCCCGCGCCTCCGAGAAACGTCGCTGCCGATCCAGTGCTTTCCCAGAGAAGGCCTGCGATCGCGCTCGCGGCGAGCATCGCCACGCCAGTGGCGAGATTGAACAGGCCAAACGCCGATCCTCGCAAGTCAGTCGGCGCGCTCTGTGCCACAAGCTTCGCCAGCAAACCCTGTGTCAACGCCAGATGCGCGCCCCACAACGCGATGCCAACAAATGCACCGAATATTCCCGGCGACAGAGCAAGCGCTAGGTCAGCGAAAATCAAGGCGACCAAACCCCAAAGCAACAATGTCGTCGGTGACGTGCGATCCGACCATGCTCCTGCGGGATAGGCGCCCAGTGAATAGACGACATTCATGGCAACCAGCACAAGCGGGGCCAGCGCGAGAGGCAAGCCCTCACCATTGGCCTTTAAGATCAGGAACGCCTCGCTGAAACGCGCCAGCGTGAAAACAACGCCAATCGCAACGACACCCCAGAAGGCGCCACTGAGTTGGCGCAGTTCAGTCAAGCGAACTGGCGGGCGGGAGCGCTTCTCCTGCGGCCCTGTGGCGCGATCTTCTACGCCAATCAGCACGGATAGAACTGCCAGCCCTGCCGGTATGACGGCAAACCAAAACACCGTCCTCATGTCGTTTGCAAAGAGGGCCATCAGCGCAATTGCCACCAATGGTCCGATGAAGGCGCCGGCGGTGTCGAGCGCTTGACGCACGCCGTAAGCGCGCCCGCGTATCGACTCCGGAGTGACGTCGGCCACCAAAGCGTCGCGCGGCGCACCGCGCAGCCCTTTTCCGATGCGATCGGCAAAGCGCGCAGCGAACACCATGGGCGGCGCGCCAGCGACCGCAAAGAACGGCTTCGACAACGCGCCGAGGGCGTAGCCGACCAGGATCAGTGGTTTTCGCCTGCCGATGCGATCAGACAGATAGCCGGAGAATACCTTCGCAATCGACGCCGTTGCCTCAGCAACGCCCTCGATCAAGCCCACCACCACAACGCTGGCGCCGAGGCCCACCGTTAGGAACAAGGGCAGCAGCGCATGGA
>JANNVF010000457.1:0-10115 GCA_031414315.1 Hyphomonadaceae bacterium
CCAGTACTTGGCCACCGGCGCGTCGAAATCGAGTTCGCCACGGTCGGCGACAATCAGCGCGCAGAGCGCCGTCATGGTCTTGGTCGTGGAGTAGACGTTGACGATCGTATCCTTCTGCCAGGGGGCTGTTCTGGCAGGGTCGGCGTAGCCGCCCCAGAGATCGACCACCGTCTCGCCCTCGATCGTCGCGCAGAACGAGGCGCCGATGTCTGCGCCGCTGGCGAGGTTGGCCTCGAACGCCGTGCGCACGGCGGCGTATTTGTCCTTGGTAAGTCCCTGAACTGAACCGTCTGCCACGCTGTCGCCTCCCGTTTCCCCACCCGTACAGGAAACCGCCGCGCGGCGTCATCCAACTTGAGTGAGACGGGTGCGGCGCCACAGACACACCATAAAGGGGAATCCAGCCCGCTCCCGTAGCGCCACGAAAGCGCCCGGTTCGGCGGGCTTTTCCTCCTCCCATGTCCGCTGACACCGCTTCCCATATCGGCGCCCGCGCCGCTGGCGCGTTCGCCGCAGCGCTCGCTCTTACCGTCGCGCCCGACGCCGCCGCCCAGCCCCGGGAATCCCCGCTGGCGCAGGGCCTGCTCGACCTGCCGGCCAACGATCGCCCGGTGGCCGAGCGCTACCAGACGCCGGATGGCCGGGTGCGTTTCGTGCTGGATCGCTCCGGCGCGCGCCTGGCGCTGGTCCGGTTCGAGGGGTCCGACGAGGTGCATGTGCTGCATTCCGTGCCCGGCCCCCGAGGCGACGAGTTCTTCAAGACCGACACCGGGGACGTGCTCTTGCGCGTCACCGCGCTCGGCAGCGTGATCGTCTACACCGACGCCGCCGGCATGGGCGCGCCCGCCGCCGTCTCGGGCCGCTCCTCGCCCATGGCCCCGCCCAGTGCGCCGCAGGGCGGGCTGCAGGCGCGGATGGATTCTCTCCAGCGCGACTTCGCGCGGCGGGGGCGGCAGGTGACGTTTGTGCCGCCGCCCAATGTGCAGGGATCCGCGTCAGGTGTCGTTGCCGACGCCGCCGCGCGCGCCGCCGAAGGTCTTGCCGCATCGCCCGGCACCATGACGGTGCGCCGCGTCGTGATCCGTTATGGCAATCAACCGGGCGCGGTGGTCGTGAACGAGTCGCTGACCATCACCGTGGCCCCGCAGATGGGTTACGCCGGCCGGCCGTCCGCCGCCGCCGTCGCGCAGGCCGTGCAGAGCCAGCGCCGCGCGCCGGTGGAAGCCGCCGACGTGCAGGGCCCGCCGCAGTAGCAACGTGTGCCTCGGCTGATGTGCTACGATCGCACGGGGCGCCTGGAGGCTGCAGAATGACCATTGGCTTCATCATCGTGGTCGGGGTCGCGATTGCGGCGGCGCTTGGCTTTGTGGCGTGGGCCAGTATCCGGGATAACCGGAAAGACTAGCCCGCTTCAGCCCTTGCGCCTGCGCAGTTCGCCAAACGCTTCCCAGTCGGTCGCGTCGGGCATGCCGATCGCGGCCTTGAGCTGCGGGGCGCGCAGGAACGGATTGGTTTGTCGCTCGATCCCCAGCGTCATCGGCACGGTGGGCTGGCCGGCGTCGCGCAGGCGCTTCACTTCCGCCGCCCGTTCCTGAAGCGCTGCGTTGTCGGGGTCGACGCTCAGCGCGAACGCGGCGTTGCCGGTGGTGTATTCGTGCGCGCAGTAGAGCGTGAAGTCATCCGGCAGCGCGGCGATCTTCTGCAGGCTCTCCCAGAACTGCGGCGCGGTGCCCTCGAACATCTTGCCGCAGCCGAGCGAGAACAGCGCGTCGCCGACGAAGCCGACTTTCTCCGCATCGAGAATATACGCGATGTGCCCCAGCGTGTGGCCGCCCACGTTCAGCACCCGCGCCTTGTGTGCCCCCAGCGTCACCACATCGCCGTCGTCGACGACGCGGTCTGGCGCCTTGCCGATGCGCTCCACTTCCTGCGGGCCGGTGACGATGGCGCCGGTCTTGGCCACGATCGCGGCGTTGCCGCCGGCGTGATCGGGATGCCAGTGCGTGTTCCAGATCTGCGTGAGTTGCCAGCCTTCCTTCTCGACGGCGGCGAGGATGGCCTCGGCGTCCGGCGTGTCGACGGTGGTGGTGGCGCCGCTCACGTCGTCGTGGATTAGGAAGCCGTAGTTGTCGTCGAGGCAGGGGAACTGGCGGATATGGATCATGCCGCGACGCATAGCACGGCGCGGTGATAGTGTCGCGGCGTGGACGCGAGCAGGGGTGTCGCATGCGCAAGGGGCTGCTGGAGCATTTCACTGAACAGGCGGGGTTTTGCGCAGCCTTTGGCTCGCCGTTCACCGCGCGGCTGATCGAGGCGCTGGGGGGCGACATCGCGGCCGGCGGGCCGGCTGCGGCGCTGGTGGGCGACTGGCCGTGCTCACCGCGCGCCGACGCGGTGTCGCTGCGGTTGGTGGGCGCGCTGCACGAAGCGGTGCTGACCGGCCGCGCGCCGGCGCTGGCGGCGCAGTATCCCGCGCAACGGGCCGACTGGTCGATCGATGCGGTGTGGCCGGCGGCGCGGGATTTTCTCGAGCGTGAACAGGCATGGGTCGCCGCATTCATCCGGTCTGCGCCACAGACCAACGAAACCCGCCGCGCCATCGCGCTGCTGGCGGGGTTTCTCGACATCGCCAAGCGCCATGGCGTGCCGATGGATACGCTGGAGATCGGCGCCAGCGCCGGGCTCAACCTGAACTGGGACAAATTCGCGTACCGCACGGCGTCGTGGTCGTGGGGCGGCGAGAGTTCAGTGCTGATCGACACGGACTGGCGCGGCCCGCCGCCGGCGCTCGACGCCAACGTCACGGTGCGCTCACGCGCGGCCTGTGATCTCAATCCGCTGGATGTGCGCGATCGCGCACAGCGGCTGCAATTGCGCGCCTACATCTGGGCCGACCAGATCGATCGCCTCGCGCGCTTCGATGCGGCCGCGCAGATGGCGGTGGAGGCGGGCGTGACGGTGGAGCGCGCCGACGCCGCCGACTGGCTGGAACAGCGCCTCGCGACGCGCGCCGATGATGCGGTCACGGTCGTCTATCACTCGATCTTCTACCAATATCCGCCGCGCGAAACGCGCGAACGGATCGCCGATGTGATTGCTGCAGCCGGTGCAGCGAAGGCCGCGCCCCTGGTCTGGCTGCGGCTGGAGCCGGAGGCGGTGCTCGGCGGCCCGCGCGAGAGCGTGCGGATCTTTGTCGACACGGTCACGTGGCCGGACGGCGAACGGCGCATTCTCGCGGAAACGGACGGCCACGTGCGCTTCGTGCAGCCGCTGCTGTAAATCCGCAGAATCCGTAGGGCGGATGGAGCGAAGCGCAATCCGCCGCCTTCGCGCCAAGCTTCAACATGACTATTCAAACCGGATCGTCGGCGTCGGCTTGCTCACAAGCGCCGCGTTGGCCAGCACCGCCGTGGCGATCTCCTTGAACCGCAGTGAAATCGGATGGTCCGGATTGGCGGCTACGAACGGCACGCCCCGGTCGGCGCTTTCGCGCAGCGCGACCTCGATCGGCAGTTCGCCGAGGAACGGGGCGCCCACCTGCCGCGCCGTGCGTTTGGCGCCGCCCTCGCCGAAAATGTGCATCCGTCCCTGCGGGGTCTCCAGCCACGCCATGTTCTCGATGATGCCGAGCACCGGGATGTGGGTCTTCTCGAACATCGCGATGCCGCGGCGCACGTCGGCCAGCGCCATTTCCTGCGGCGTCGACACGATCACCGCGCCGTCGAGGGGAATGCGCTGCGCGATGGTAAGCTGCACGTCGCCGGTGCCCGGCGGCATGTCGATCACCAGCACGTCCAGCGGCGCCAGCTCATGGCCCCACGCCACCTCGTCGATCATCTGCCTGACCGCGCTGGTCGCCATCGCGCCGCGCCAGATGATCGCCTGCTCGGGATCGACGATGTAGCCGATCGACATGGTGCGCAGCCCGTGCGCCTCGATCGGTTTCAAAAGCTTGTTTGATCCGACCACGGGCTTGCGGTCGGTGATGCCGAGCAGCGTCGGCAGCGAGGGGCCGTAGACGTCGACGTCGAGCAGGCCGGTGCGCTTGCCGAGCGCCTTGAACGCGCACGCGAGATTGACCGCCACGGTGGATTTGCCGACCCCGCCCTTGGCGCTCGCCACGGCGATGACCATGCCGACGTGCGGGATGCCGGCAGCCTGTTTCGGAGCGTTCGGGTGAGCGTGCTTCTTCTGCGCCGGTGCGTCGGCGTGGGCGGTCAGCACGGCCGTCACCTTGGTCGTTCCGTCCACCGCCAGCGCCGCCGCCTCCGCCGCGTCCCGGACCGGCGCGTAGGCCGGGCCCTGTCCGGCGGGGGCCTCGATGGCGAACAGGACACTCCCGTCCTGGGACAAAAGCAGGTTGCCGATCCGGCCCGCTTCCACCAACCCCTTGCCAGATAACGGATCTTTGATCGCGTCCAGCGCACGCGAAATCGCTTCGCGCCGCGCTATCAAGGAGGTGTTCATGCTTGATCCTTACCCGTGAGGGCCACATATCCGGCGCGCACCCGGGGCGGACAAGCCTCCTGCGTGCTCATTGCGCCAGAAGGGCCGGTAAACATGCCTTGGAATGATCAGTCGGGCGACGGCCGAGGCAGCGGGCCCAGCGGTGGCGGCCCATGGGGGCAGGGTCCGCAGAAGCCGCGCCAGCCGCCGAGGCGTCCCGACGACAAGGGGCCTGACCTTGAGGAAATGATGCGCCGGCTGCAAAACCGCGTGCGCGGGTCGGGTGGCGGCAGCGGCGGTGGCGCGGGCCTCGGCTTTCGCAATCTGGGGCCGTCGGGCTTCCTGGTGCTTGGCGCCCTGCTGGTGGCCGGCTGGTTCGCCTCCGGCGTCTATTCCGTCGACGAAGGCGAAAACGGCGTGGTGACGCGCTTCGGCGCCTTCAGCCGGCTGACCTCGCCTGGGCTGCACGTGCACCTGCCGGCGCCGTTCGAAACGGTAGTGGTGGAAAAGGTCACCCAGCAGCGCAGCCAGCAAGTCGGTTTCCGCGACGACGAGGATCGTCCCAACGAAAGCCTCATGCTCACCCGCGACGAAGCGATCATCGACATCGACTTTACCGTCACATGGCAGCTGTCGGACCGGCCGCAGGATTTCGTGTTCAACGTGAAGGAGCCCGAGGAGCTCGTGCTCGCGGTCGCCGAGAGCGCCATGCGCGAGCAGGTCGGCAAGACGCCGCTGGAGCAGATCATCTCGACGGGCCGCTCCGACGTGGAGATCGGCACCCGCGACCTGATGCAGTCGACGCTCGACGAGTATCAGTCCGGCGTGAAGATCGTGCGCGTGCAGCTGCAGAAGGCCACGGCCCCGGAGCCGGTGATCGAAGCATTCAACGACGTCGATCGCGCCCGCGCGGACGCCGAAAGCCGCGTCAACGAAGCACGCGGCGAAGCGGCCAAGATGCTGCAGGAAGCCACCGCCTACAAGGAACGCGTCGTGCGTGAAGCCTCCGGCGACGCCGAGCGCTTCAATCTCATCTACGACCAGTACCGTCGCAACCCGAGCGTGACGCGCGAGCGGCTCTATCTGGAAACGATGGAGCGGGTGTACGGCGGGGCCGACAAAATCATCATCGACCAGCGGTCGGGCGTGACGCCTTACCTGCCGCTGGATCAGCTGCGCAACAGGCAGGCAGCGCCGGCAGCGCGGAGCGGAAACCAATGAACCGGACGCTTGTTCTCGCGGGCGGCGCGCTGTTCGTCGCGCTCATCGTGATCTCCAACACGTTCTTCATCGTGCCGCAGACCAAGCAGGCCATCGTGCTACAGTTCGGTCAGCAGCAGTCGGTGATCAACCGCTGGCGCGCCGACGGCAAGAGCCGCCCCGGCCTCTACATGAAGGCGCCGTTCGTGCAGAGCGTGGTCTTCTTCGACAAGCGCAACGTCGGCTTCACACTGGCCGAACAGCTGATCGTCGGCTCCGACCAGGAACGCCTCGTGGTCGATGCGTTCGCGCGCTACCGCATCATCGATCCGCTGCGCTTCTACCAGCAGGCGCAGGTGGAGGCGCGCGGTGAGCAACGCCTCGGCACCATCCTGGAAAGCGCGCTGCGCCAGACGCTGGGCGCGGTCCGCACGGACGAGATCATCTCGACGCGGCGCGCCGAACTCATGCGCAAGATCGCGCGGCAGATGGACACTGAAGCGCGCGGCCTCGGCGTGCAGGTGATCGATGTCCGCATCCGCCAGGCCGATCTCGTGCCCGGCGTGCAGGAGCGCGTGTTCGAACGCATGCGCACCGGCCGCCAGCGGGTCGCCGCCGAAATCCGCGCCGATGGCGAGCGCCAGAAGGTGTTCATCATCGCGGAAGCCACCGAGAAAAGCCAGAAGACCAAGGGTGAGGGCGACGCCCGTCGCGCCGAACTCTTCACCAACTCGTTCGGCCGCGACGCCGAATTCGCGGGCTTCTACCGCTCCATGCAGGCCTACGAGAAGGCGCTGCCCGCCGGCACGCAGATGGTGGTCCCGCCCGACGGCGAGTTCTTCCGCTACCTGCGCGACAAGAACGGCGCGCGGCGGTAGTTCGTAGCGCCGGTCTCCAGACCGGCCTCGCGTGCCCGAGGAGTGCGGGTCGGCAGACCGGCGCTACGGTGGAGCCGCGTTGCGCGCCCGACTTTCGCCCCATATTCAGGGTGCAAGGCCCTAAGCCTTGATTGGGACGCGTGACCCTTGGGACGCCGGGATTTGATGAACCGACTGATTGCCAGCGTTGCCGTGGCCCTTGCCGCGCTTGGGGCTACCTTGTCCGTGGGCGCGCCCGCGCTCGCGCAGTCCGCCGCTACGCGGCTGCCGGGCGATGGCTTCGGCGACCTGGCCGAGCGGCTGATGCCGGCCGTCGTCAACATCGCTACCACCCAGCGCATCGACGGGGTGGGCGAACCGCCGCGCACGCGGGGCGAGAAGGGCGGACGCTTCGATGACTTGTTCGGCGAGGAAAATCTCAACGAGGTGAGCTCCCTCGGCTCCGGCTTCATCGTCTCCGCAGCTGGGATGATCGTCACCAACAACCACGTCATCGAGGGCGCCGACCAGATCGAGGTGGTGTTCCAGGACGGCGAGCGGCTGAAGGCCGACATCGTCGGGCGCGACATCGCCACAGACATCGCCGTGCTCAAGGTCAGCGCCAACCGCGCCCTGCCGTTCGTGCGCTTCGGCGGCGCCGGCAGCTTCCGGGTCGGCGACCTCGTGATCGCTATCGGCAACCCGTTCGGCCTCGGCGGATCGGTGTCCGCCGGGATCGTTTCGGCCCGGAACCGCAATATTTCTGCCGGCCGTTACGACGACTTCATCCAGACCGACGCCGCCATCAACCGCGGCAACTCCGGCGGGCCGCTGTTCAACATGGCCGGCGAGGTGATCGGCGTGAACACCGCCATCGTGTCGCCGACCGGCGGATCGGTGGGCGTGGGCTTTGCGGCGCCGGCGGATCTGGTGGCCAGCGTCGTGGCGCAGATCATCCAGTACGGCGAGACCCGGCGCGGCTGGCTCGGCGTGCGGATCGGTCTTGTCACACCAGATGCAGCGCAGCGGGCCGGCCTGCAGCGCCCGCGCGGCGCCCTCGTCACCGCGATCACGCCCAACAGCCCGGCCGCGCGCGCGGGACTGCAGCCGGGCGACATCATCCTCAAGTTCGACGGCCGCGATGTGCTCGAAGGCCGCAACCTCACGCGCATCGTCGCCGATACGCCGATCAACAAGACCGTGCCGGTGGAGTTCGCCCGCGGCGCCCGGCGCCTGACATCGAACGTCACCGTGCTGCGGCTCGATGAAGGCCGCCCGCCGCCGCTGCTGGCGAGCGCGCCGAAGGCGGGGGAGCCGGTGGCGGCGCCGTCGCGCGGCGTGGAGGGCCGGGTGCTCGGCCTCACGCTGTCGACGCTCACCCCCCAACTGCGCCAGCGCTTCGGCATCGGCCTCGATGCGCAGGGCCTTCTGGTCGTCGCCGTCGATCCCGGCAGCGACGCGGCCAGCAAGCTGCAACCGGGCGACGTGATCGTGGAAATGCAGTTCGAGGAAGTGGAGACGATCGCGGAAGCCCAGCGCGTCGTGCAGCGCGCGCCGCCCACGCGGCCGGTGCTGATCTACGTGAACCGGGGCGGCGACATGACGTTCAGGAGCGTGAAGCAGCGGCGGTAAGTCCGTGCTACGGTCGGTCGAAATCAGGATACCTCACATGCACATGAGAATCGTCGCGGGTGCGCTGTTGCTCGTGCTCGCCGCCGGATGCGGTGGCGTCCCGACGTCCGCCGGCCTCAACGCGGATGTGGTGCGCGATGGCCGGGAGATTGCGGAGACGCAATGCGGGACGTGTCATGCCACAGGGGAGACGGGCGCGAGCCCGCGCGCGGATGCGCCGGTGTTCCGGCACGTTCTCGCGCGCTACAATGCCCAGCCGCTGTCGGAAGCGCTCATCACCGGCATCAAGGTGGGGCACCCCGACATGCCGCTGTTCGAGATGAACCCGAAGGGCGTCGACAGTCTCGTCGCGTATCTGAAGTCGATCCAGACCCCAGAAACTGAGGCGCCCTAGTCCTCCGCGAACTCCGCGCGCCGATAGCCCTGGAAGAACAGCGCCGCTTCCAGCGTCGTGTGGTTGATCTGCGCGTGCGCTTCCGCCGCCACGACCGGCTTTGCATAGTAGGCGACGCCGAGGCCCGCAGACTTGATCATCGCGAGATCGTTGGCGCCGTCGCCGATGGCCAACGCGTCGGCGGGCGTAGCGCCCAGCGCGTCGACTTCCTCTTCCAGCGCCGCCAGTTTCGCCGCGCGCCCGAGGATCGGCAGGCCGACTTTTCCAGACAGCATCACGCCATCATCCAGCAGCGTGTTGGCGCGCTGCGCGTGGAAGCCCGCAAGGTCGGCCACGCGGGATGTGAAGAACGTGAAGCCGCCCGAGACCAGCACGCAGCGCGCTCCGTTCGCCGCCATCGTGCGCACCAGCGTGCGTGCGCCGGGGTTCAGCGCCACGCGTTCATCGTAAGCCTTCTGCAGCACGCCCAGCGGCAGGCCCTTCAGCATCGCCACGCGCTCGGTCAGCGCCGCCTCAAAATCCAGTTCGCCGCGCATGGCGCGTGCGGTGATCGCGCTGATCTCGGCCTTCAGGCCGGCGAAGTCCGCCAGTTCGTCGATGCACTCGCAGCCGATGATGGTGCTGTCCATGTCGGCGATGAGCAGCTTCTTGCGCCGGTTCTCCTCCGGCAGCAGCGCCCAGTCGGCGTCGATCCCGTCGAACGTGTCCTTGAGCACATCGAGCGTGCCTTCATCGGCCTGCGGCAGCGTCCACTCGCACGCCTCCCACGGGGACAGCACTTTCGGCGGCACCGCGCCGTACGCGCCCACCACGGCGCCGACGGTCATCAGCGCGTCGCGGTAGGCGCCGGCGTCGGGGGCCACGGCGACGAGTATCTGACTCGCAGGGACGTGAGTCATGGAGGCATTCGTCCTACACTCGCGCCGCAATGACGCGCGCACTGCTTATCATGGGGCCGACCGCCAGCGGCAAGTCCGCGCTGGCGCTGGCGCTCGCTCACCGACTGGACGGCGAGATCGTCAACGCCGACTCCATGCAGGTCTACGCCGATCTCCGCGTGCTGACGGCGCGACCACCGCCGGAGGAGGAGGCACACGCGCCGCACCATCTCTACGGGACAGTCGATGCCGCCGAGCGGTTCTCCGTCGGCGCCTGGGTGCGGGCGGTCACGCCGCTGCTGTCGGAGATCACCGCGCGGGGGCGCACGCCGATCATAGTCGGCGGCACAGGCCTCTATTTCCGCGCGCTGACCCACGGCCTCGTGGAAATCCCGGAGCCGTCCGATGCGCTGCGCGCCGCGCTGATGGCGCGCGCCGATGCCGAGGGGGCAGAGGTGCTGCACGCCGAACTCGCCGCGTGCGATCCGGGTATCGCCGCCGTGCTGGGGGAACGCGATGCGCCGCGCATCATCCGGGCGCTCGCGGTGCACCTCGCGACCGGGATTTCCATCGCCGAGTGGCGGCGCGCCACGGCCCCCGTGCTGGCGGCGGACCAGTGGCTGGGGGTGGCGCTCACCCCGCCGCGGCCGCCGCTCTACGCGGCGATCGACGGTCGGTTCGGCGCAATGCTGGCCGGTGGCGCGCTCG
>JANNVF010000458.1:0-5397 GCA_031414315.1 Hyphomonadaceae bacterium
CACCGGCGGATGCGCCACCAGACCGGCGATCCCTGCCGGAGCAGCGCCCGCAGCGCGACTTGTTCCGGAGGAGGATCTTGTCGGCAGGCTCTACGGGCGCGGCGAATTTCGCAACATCACCGGCGCGCGGCGGCCGTTCGATGTGACCCTCGACGGCGCCTGGGACGGAACGACACTGATCCTCGTCGAAGACTTCCACTACGCTGACGGCGAAACCGGCAAGAAGACGTGGCGCCTGAGCAAGACCGCCGACGGTCGCTATCTTGGCACGCGCGAGGACGTGGTGGGCACGGCTAAGGGCGTCATTGAGAATGGCGTCTACCGGATGGATTACGTCATGGCGATTCCGAAGAAACAGGGCGGCGCCCGCAACGTGCGATTCCAGGACGTGCTGGCGGAAGATGCGGGCGGCGGCGTGATCAATCGCGCGAAGGTCACGTATTTCGGCATTCCCGTGGCGCGCGTGACCCTGACGATGCAGCGCACCCCGTTCAGCTAGAAGATTGCGCGCATCTGCTCCCACGCGGCGCTGAGCGCGGGGCGATGGACGGGTGCGGCAAGCGCGATGACGGCGGCGGCGCGTTCCTCGAGCGCCAGCGGCGCCAAGTCAACAGCGCCATGCTCGGTAACGACGATGGGGGCATCGGCGCGGGCGACCGTAACGGCGTGCTGCAGGCGCGGCACGATGCGCGACGCGCCACGACCTTCCGCCTGTAGCATCACGATGGCTCGTCCGCCCCGTGCGGCATGTGCGCCACGAATGAAGTCGACCAGCCCGCCTGTGCCGGAAATTTGCGCGCCGCCGGCGATTTCGGCGTTGATCTGTCCGAACAGATCAAGTTCGAGCGCCGCATTGATCGCCACGAGGTTGTCGATGCCCGCAAGCACGGACTGCGCATGGGTGTGCGAGACTGGGGCCAGGCGCAGGCGAGGCTCGCGCGCGACGCGGGCGTAGAATGCGGCGTCACCGGCAGCCATGCCGCACGTGATGGCGCCCGCGTCATCCACGATCGCGCCGGCGTCGACCAGCGCCAAGTGGGATGCGGTAAGGAGGCCGGAGTGAACGCGCAGGTTGCGTTTGCTGGCCAGGGCGCGTGTGACGGCCGATGGCAGTTTGCCGACTCCAGTCTGGATGGTGTCACCGTCGCGAACGAGGGCCGCCACATGTGCGGCGATCGCGTCGGCTGTTGCGGATGGGGCGACATCAGCAAGCGCTGCGAGCGGATGATCGATCTCGACGATAGCGTCGAATGCCGCCAGCGGCGCGCCCGGCGCGCCGGCGAGCGCGGGCATCGCGCGATTGACGAGTGCGATCTTCCAGCCGACGCGGTCGAGCATCAGCGGCGGCGCATCGGCGACGACGCCGAAGGAGCACATGCCGTGTGTGTCCGGCGGGCTGACGTGGAACACGCCCACCGGCGCGCCCTCGCGAACAAGTGCGGCGCAGGCGTCTGAGTAGTGCAGGGGCCGAAGCGATGCGCGCCCGGCCGTGAAGCCGTCGCGCCAGTCGGTCGACAGCATGAACAGCTCCATCCGCGTGTCGCGATGAAGGCGCGTGTAGTCGAGGCGATTGACCCCTGGAATGAACAGACCCGCGAAGCTGAGCCCTGCAGCCGTCCCCGGGGCGCGCGCCCACGCGTCGTGCAGGGCCACCGGTTCGGCGGGACCGGCTGACAGGAAGACCCGTCCGCCCCGCGCGTGCGCGGCGATGGCGGCGACGGCTTCATCGGTGGTCAGGCGCTGCGGCATTCAGGAGAAGTCCGGGCGGCGCTTCTGCACGAACGCCGCCAGACCTTCGCGAAAGTCCGCACCATCGAATGCGCTGGCGAACAGCGCGCGGCTATCGTCGGTGTCGTTGGCTGCGCCGGCGCGGAGCATCCGGAAGGTCTGCTTGGTGGCGCGCGCGGTGAAGCTCGATGCAGCGGCAAGGTCCTGCGCGAACGCCTGCACCTCTTCATCCAGCGCCGCCGGCGCAGTCACGCGATCGACGAGCCCGATGCGCAACGCCGCGTGCGCATCGTGCAGACGCCCGGTGAACAGCATGTCCTTGGCGGCGGAGACGCCGATCGCCTGGACCAGCCGCCGCGTGTCGGCAACGCCGTAGACAAGGCCAAGCTTCGCCGGCGTGATCCCGAGGCGCGCATCTGCCGCAGCAAAGCGCAGGTCACAACACAGCGCCACGCCACACGCGCCGCCGACACATGCGCCACGAATAAGGGCGAGCGTCGGTTTCGGAAAATCCTCCAGCGCGGTCATGGTGGCGGCCATGGTCACCTGATTGGTGAGCGCGGCTTCGGCGGTCGCGTAGACGGTCTCGAACTCTGCGATGTCGGCGCCTGCGGCAAAATTGTCGCCGGCGCCGCGTACGACGAGGAGGCGGATCGCCGGATCGTTTTCAATCTCGCGCAGCAGGCCGGGGATCGCGGCCCACATGGCGAGGTTCAGCGCATTGCGCTTGTCGGGGCGATTGAGCACGAGCTCTGCGCGCGCGCCGTCCCGCCGCAGGTAGACGTCCGGCAATCCCGTCACGGTCGGCGCCGGAAATCGTAAGGGGCGCCGCCGGGCATTCGGAACGCGTAGGCGCCGTCCTCCAGACGGCCGGCTTCCTGATAGAGCACGCCGGTGGGCATCACGGTGACGCGGGTGTCGATCGCAACATCGCGGCCGCCCTGCGAGGTGATGTGACAGGTTTCCGGATCCGTCTGGGCGTTCCAGGCGCTGCGGCCGTTGGAGGTTACGGCAAGTCCGCACGCGGGACCATGGCCGTCGACGTCGCTAGCGGTGAGGGTGGTAAAAGCGCTGGCGTCCGCCCCGCCGCTGAGCCGTGCGCGGTCCCGCATGCTGTAGACGTCCAGCCGCACCCCGGCGCCGTCGCGACGAAATGCCCAAAGGCGCTGGCGACTGACTGCGCCGTCCGCGCCGCGCCATTCCGCATAGACGACGTGGGGGCCGAACGCCGGGGCCGGCACGGTGGCAAAAGTCACCGACTGCTGATCGATCCAGTCTTCCGAGCGGTCCGCGCCCTCTCGCCGTTTCAGGTCGGCCGGGGCCTGGGCGTACTGCGCGGCGTTGTCGTAGGTCCCGACCAGAGCGGCGGGGTAAGCCGCGAGATCGTCGGCGGCGGGCGCGGTGGCGCAGGCGGCGATGGCCAGCAGCAAGGCGGCGGTCAGAAGCAGTCGCATGGACGGGCAGGTCTCCGACGCGGTCGCGGCCATGAGAGCCAAACGAGGCTCGAATTCAAGCAGACTGGCGCCGGCAAACCCGAAGGGAAACCATGGCGCGAGAGACGGGGCTCGAACCCGCGACCTCCGGCGTGACAGGCCGGCGCTCTAACCAACTGAGCTACTCCCGCGTAGGGAGGGGGCGAGATAGGCCCTGCGGAATCTCCGGTCAAGCCGGGTGATGGGGGGAATCTGGCTGGGCGCCATGGTGGGCGGTGAGGGGATCGAACCCCCGACCCTCTCGGTGTAAACGAGACGCTCTACCGCTGAGCTAACCGCCCCTGACCATGCCGGGCCTCTTCATAGCGATCGAATCGCGTCCGGGAAGAGCCAATCCGGCTGCTGCGTGCGGGCCAGCGTTTGAACCGCATTTCGCATACGCAGCACAGTTGCCTCACCGGGGCGGCGCGGCTAGCGTCCGGGCGCTGATTTGCCGTCGCGCACAAGGCCGCGACGCGCCCACGATGGCCTGCCGCGCGGGCCCAGATGTAGGACGTCCAACGCATGCAGGGTCTGCTGGTCGAGTATCTTCCGATCGTGATCTTTCTCGGGATCGCCGCGATCATGGGCGCGGGCTTCATGGTCGCGGCGTGGGTGCTCGCGCCGGCCTCGCCCGACAAGGAGAAGGTGTCGGCCTACGAGTGCGGGTTCAACGCGTTCGACGATGCGCGGATGAAATTCGATGTCCGCTTCTACCTGGTCTCGATCCTGTTCATCATCTTCGATCTTGAGGTCGCCTTCCTGTTTCCATGGGCGATCACGCTCGATCACGGCAGCGTTTTCGCGTTCGGATCGATGATGGCGTTCCTCGGTGTGCTGACCGTCGGGTTTGTCTACGAGTGGAAGAAGGGCGCGCTCGAATGGGAGTGATCATTCCTGCGGGCGCAGCCGGCAAGGCGGGCGTGGAGGGCGGCTTTCCGGTGAAACCGGACGATCCGTTCTACACCGGCCTCTCCAACGAACTGGCCGACAAGGGTTTCCTCGTCGCCGCTGCGGATGATCTCATCACCTGGGCCCGCACCGGCTCGCTGATGTGGATGACGTTCGGCCTCGCGTGCTGCGCCATCGAGATGATGCACATGTCGATGCCGCGCTACGACGCCGAGCGCTTCGGCTTTGCGCCGCGCGCCTCGCCCCGACAATCCGACGTGATGATCGTCGCCGGCACGCTGACCAACAAGATGGCCCCGGCGCTGCGCAAGGTCTACGACCAGATGCCCAACCCGCGCTACGTGATCTCCATGGGATCGTGCGCCAACGGCGGCGGCTACTATCACTATTCGTATGCGGTCGTGCGCGGCTGCGACCGCGTCGTGCCGGTGGACATCTATGTGCCCGGCTGCCCGCCGACGGCGGAAGCGTTGCTCTACGGCGTGCTGGCGCTGCAGAAGAAGATCCGTCGCGAAGGGACGATCAATCGATGACCAACGCCGTCGCGCCGCTGACGCCGCTGGAAGACATGGCGATGCACGTGGCGGGCGCGATGCCCGGCGCGGTGGAGAGCCATGTGATCGCGTTCGATGAGCTTACGATTGCGGCGCGCGCCGACCAGATCGTGCCGTTGATGACGTTCCTGCGCGATGATCAGCGCTGTCAGTTCCAGACCCTCGTCGATCTCTGCGGCGTCGATTACCCCGAGCGCGCGCAGCGGTTCGATGTCGTCTATCACCTGCTGTCGATGCGCAAGAATAAACGCCTGCGCGTAAAGATTCGCACCGACGAAACCGCGCCCGTGCCGACGCTGACCGGTGTGTTTCCCGCCGCCGACTGGTACGAGCGCGAGGCGTTCGACATGTACGGCATCCTGTTCAACGGCCACCCGGACCTGCGCCGCCTGCTCACCGACTACGGCTTCCAGGGCTTCCCGCTGCGCAAGGATTTCCCGCTGAGCGGCCACGTGGAGGTCCGCTACGATCCCGAACAGCAGCGCGTGGTCTACGAGCCGATCAAGCTCGCGCAGGCCTACCGCAACTTCGATTTCCTCTCGCCGTGGGAAGGCATGACGGACGTGCTGCCGGGCGACGAAAAGGCGAGCAAGGGCTGATCATGGCTGACGAACTCGTTCTGACACCGGAAGAAAAACGCACCTTTACGATCAACTTCGGGCCGCAGCATCCCGCCGCGCACGGCGTGCTGCGCCTTGTGCTGGAGCTGGACGGCGAAGTCGTCGAACGCG
>JANNVF010000459.1:0-7069 GCA_031414315.1 Hyphomonadaceae bacterium
GCGCTCCATCACCGCGCGCGCCGCCGAGATGGGATGATGCGTCGTGCGCAACCCCGCGACGGCGCCGGCTTTCAGCGTCGATCCGTCCATGATCGAGGCGTCGAGTTCGTTGCGACCCTCGGCGCTGAACACCGCGCCGCGGCCGGCGTTGAACAGCGGATCGTCTTCCATGCGCCGGATCACCGTCTCCACCGCATCGAGCGCCGAGCCGCCGCCGCGCAAGACACCGGCGCCCGCCTCGCTCGCGGCGCCCAGCGCATCGCGATAGGCCTGCTCGGTCGCCGCATCCATCTGCTCGCGCTCGATGACGCCCGCGCCCCCGTGGATGACGATGGACCAGTGCGGTGCAGGCGCCGTTTGCGTTGCGCAGGCGGCGAGGCCGAGCGCCAGCAGCATACTTGCGGCGACAGCCCTCATACTCATGCCCCTTCGCTCCATACCGCATACTCCCGCATCAACGGCTCGTAGCGGTCCGGCGCCGGATACGTCTCGAAGCTGTGCCGGGCGGTCGTCTTCGCCCACGGCAGTTTCTCGCTGACGCAGGTCTCCGCGAACGGAGTCGACCATGCCGGCGCATCGAACAGGACCGGGCGCACGTTGACGAACGCCATCCCCTCCGGCGCGGTATAGAGCCAGTTCAGGCAGTGGGCGCAGTGCACGTAGCGCGACGGACCGTGCAGCGCACCGATCTGCGTTTCACCCGAGACGACCTGAAATGCATCGGCAGGGACCATGGCGGTGAGCGAGAACGCACTCGCGCTCATCTTCTGGCAGCCCGTGCAGTGGCAAGCCATGGTCATGATCGGCGGCGCGCTCACCCGCATGCGCACGCGCCCGCACATGCAGGCGCCTTCGACGGGAAACGTGAGCGCGCTCACGCGCTTTCCTTCAGGACGCCGCGCCTGATCTGGTCGAGTTCGATCGACTCGAACAGCGCCTTGAAATTGCCTTCGCCGAAGCCTTCGTTGCCCTTGCGCTGGATGAACTCGAAAAAGATCGGGCCGACCGCTTCCTTCGAGAAAATCTGCAACAGCAGGCCCTGCCCCTCGCTCGGCGCCCCGTCGAGCAGGATGCGGCGCTTGCGCAGCTCGGCGACGTTCTCGCCGTGACCCGGTAGCCGCGTGTCGATGAGGTCGAAATAGGTGTCGATGGTGTCCTGCAGCGCGACGCCGCGGGCGCGCAGCTTGTCGACCGTCGCGTAGAGATCGTCCGAGCCCATGGCGATGTGCTGGATGCCTTCGCCCTTGTAGCGCAGCAGGAACTCCTCGATCTGGTCGACCCTGCCGTCCACGCCCTTCGACTCGTTGAGCGGAATGCGGATCTTGCCGCACGGGCTGGTCATCGCTTTCGAGAAGAGGCCACTCACCTTGCCCTCTATGTCGAAGTAGCGGATCTCGCGGAAGTTGAAGATGCGTTCGTAGTAGTCCGCCCATGTCGCCATGTTGCCGCGAAACACGTTGTGCGTCAGGTGATCGAGATAAGTCAGGCCGACCGAATTCTTCGCTTCATCCGCGCCCTCGATCGGCCGGAAGTCCACGTCATAGATCGACTGCGCGCCGTAGCGGTCGACGAGATAGACGTACGCGCCGCCGATGCCCTCGATGCACGGAATGTCGAGCTCCATGGCGCCCAGCGGCATGTCGACCGCCTTCGCGCCGCGCTTCAGCGCCTCGGCGAACGCCTTCTGCGCATCCTTCACGCGAAACGCCATGCCGTTGGCCGACGGCCCGTGGCGCTCGCGGAAATCCGCCGGCTGACCCGATGGCTCCATGTTGACGATGAAGTTGATGTCGCCCTGCTTGAAGCGCAGCACGTTCTTGGAGCGGTGCCTGGCCACCGCCGTGAAGCCGAGCTGTTCGAAATACGTCTGCAGCAGCGCAGGGTCCGGCGCGGTGAACTCGACGAACTCGAACCCGTCGGTGCCCACCGGGTTGTCGAAAAGATCGGCCATACGCGTCCTCCGGTGGTTTCGGGTCTGGGGCTCGCCCCTGGGGGCGATTGACATGCGGCCTAGTTAGTTTCACCTGAAACCAATGTCCAGCCTGAAGACACGCCCGCCCACCGATGCGCCACTCCGGCTGGAGGCGTTCCTGCCTTACCGCCTGGCGGTTCTGGCCAATGCGGTCTCGCGTGCAATAGCGCGGCGCTACGAGACCGAGTTCGGGCTTACCATTCCGGAGTGGCGGGTCATGGCGCTGCTTGGCGCCTCGCCGGGGCTGACCGCCACGGAGGTGGCCGAGGCCACGCCCATGGACAAGGTGGCCATCTCGCGCGCGGTGCGGTCGCTCGGCGACGCTGGGCGATTGACGGCGACCGCAGACGGCGCAGATGGACGGCGCCAACGTCTCGCCCTCACGGCGAGGGGCGCGGCGGTCTATCGGCGCATCGTGCCACTGGCGCGCGCGCTGGAGGCGCAGTTGCTGGAAGACCTGACCGCCTCCGACCGCGCGGCGCTCGAGCGCGTGCTGGCGCGTCTGGAGTCCGCCGCTGCGGATCTGTGACGCGATGACCTGGATGCGTCGCCCTATGCGGCGTCATTCTCCTGGACGACGCGCAGCAGATACTTGCCATAGTCACTCTTGGCGATCGGAAACGCCAGATCGCGCAGGGCGGCGAGGGTAATGAAACCCATGCGAAACGCGATCTCCTCCAGGCAGGCGATGCGCAGGCCTTGCCTGCGCTCCATGGTCTGCACGAAGGAGGACGCTTCCAGCAGGCTGTCAGGCGTGCCGGTGTCGAGCCACGCAAAGCCGCGCCCCAGCCGCTCCACGTGCAGGGCGCCGCGTTCGAGGTAGGCGCGGTTGACGTCGGTGATTTCCAACTCACCACGCGCGGACGGCTTCACAGCCCGCGCGATCTCCACCACGTCGGTGTCGTAGAAATAGAGCCCGGTCACTGCCCAGTTCGATTTGGGCCGTTGCGGCTTTTCATCGATCGCGACCGCCAGCCCCGCAGCGTCGAAGCCCACGACACCGTACCGTTCGGGGTCCGAGACATGGTAGGCAAAGATCGTCGCGCCAGCACGGCCCCGTGCGGCCTGCAGCATTTCCGGCAGGCCGTGGCCGTAGAAGATGTTGTCACCGAGGATGAGCGCCGACGGACCACCCGACACGAAGTCGGCGCCGATGTGATAGGCCTGCGCCAGCCCCTCAGGGTGCGGCTGCACTTCGTAGTGCAGGGACAGGCCCCAGCGCGCGCCGTCGCCCAACAGGCGCTTGAAGCCGCCGATATCCTCCGGCGTCGAGATGATCAGAATGTCGCGCAGACCCGCCAGCATCAGCGTGGCGAGTGGGTAATAGATCATCGGCTTGTCGTAGACCGGCAGCAGCTGCTTGGACGTCGCGGTGGTCATCGGCGCCAGCCGTGAACCGGTTCCGCCGGCGAGAACGATCCCCTTCATGGCGCGCCATCCAGCAAGCCGAGCCGCGATCCGCCATGCCCTGCCGCGCGCAACGGCGCCCACCATGCTTCGTTGGCCAGGTACCATTCGACGGTGCGCCGCAGGCCACTGTCGAAATCCTCGTTCGCGCGCCAGCCAAGATCGTTTTCCAGACGCGTCGCATCGATCGCGTAGCGCCGGTCGTGGCCCGGCCGGTCTGCGACGTGCGTGATCAGCCCGCGGCGCGACTGTTTCGCTGGAGACAGCTCATCAAGCAGGTCGCAGACGCGTTCGACGACCGCAAGATTGCTGCGTTCGTTGTGCCCGCCGACATTGTATGTACGCCCGACAACGCCATGCTCCGCGATCTGCGCGAGCGCGCGGGCGTGATCATCGACGTAGAGCCAGTCACGCACGTTGGCGCCGTCGCCGTAGACCGGCAGCGGTTTGCCTTCGAGGCCATTGAGGATCATCAACGGGATGAGCTTTTCCGGCAGGTGATACGGCCCGTAGTTGTTCGAGCAATTGCTGATCAGCACCGGTAGCCCGTAGGTGTGTCCCCACGCCGACACGAGATGGTCCGACGCCGCCTTGCTGGCCGCATATGGCGAACGTGGGTCGTACGGCGTGTCTTCGGTGAACAGGCCCTCGGCGCCGAGCGAGCCGTACACCTCATCCGTCGAGACATGCAGGAACCGGAAGCCATCACGCTTCGCGCCGCGCCGACGATCCCAGTGCGCCCGCGTTGCTTGCAGCAGCGTCAGTGTGCCGACCACATTGGTCTGCACGAACGCATCGGCGCCGGTGATCGAGCGGTCCACGTGGCTTTCCGCAGCGAGGTGCACGATGGTATCGGGCGCGAAGACGTTGAAAGCTGCCGCCACGGCGCGACCATCGCAGATGTCGCCTTGCACGAACTTGAAGTTCGGCGTCCCGGCCACCGGCGCGAGCGAACTCAGGTGCCCCGCGTAGGTGAGTTTGTCGAACACCAGCACGTCATCGCCACGCCCCACGAACAGGCGCGCTACTGCGGATCCGATGAACCCCGCGCCGCCGGTGATGATCACGCGCATGGACGGTCAGACCGGCCAGGAGAATAACGGCGGTGCATCCGCAAGCACGGGCCACAAGCGATCACGCGCCGACAGAATGACGCCATCGGCGCCCACGCCCCAGTCGATGCCCAGCGCGGGGTCGTTCCACGCCACGCCATGCTCGCAGGACGGATCGTACACATCGGTAACCTTGTAGATCACCTCCGTCCCCGGCTCCAGTGTGAGATACCCGTGCGCGAATCCCTTCGGTACGAAGATCTGCACCCCGTTGTCCGCAGACAGCATGGCGGACACGTGCCGGCCGAACATGGGTGAACCCGTCCGAACGTCCACCGCCACATCGAGAATAGCGCCCCGCACGCAGCGCAGCAGCTTGTCCTGGGCATGCGGACCTACCTGCAGATGCAGGCCCCGCAGCACGCCGCGCGGTTCCGAGCGCGCATGGTTGTCCTGCATCCAGTCGAGTGGGCCGGTCATCGGCTCCAGCGCCGCGCGGCTAAACGTCTCGACAAAGAAGCCCCGCGCGTCGCCGTGACGCTTCGGCGTGTACAGAAACACATCGGGGATCGCGAGGCGCTCGAACACGTTCAGTCCGCGTCCGTGGGCCAGTGCACGGTCTTGGCGCCGCGCGATGTGCGCACCAGCGCGCCCTCGTGCACGGCGTAGCGATCACCGCTCCACACGCACACCATGTCGTCGCGCAGCACTTCGCCCGCGTGGCTGACCCAGCCGATCTGCGCGGCTGGCACTCCCGCGACCAACGCGTGCGCCGCAACATCCTTCACGACCACGGCGCCGGCCGCCACGAAGGAATAAGCGCCCAACGTGACCCCCAGACGGATCGTGGCGTTGGCGCCGATGGAGGCGCCGCGCCTCACGAGCGTCGGCTCGAAGTTTTCCTTGCGGCTCACGAAGGCGCGGGGATTGCGCACGTTGGTGAACACACACGATGGCCCGCAGAACACGCCCTCTTCCAGCGTGACGCCCTCATAGATGCTGACGTTGTTCTGGATCTTGCAATCGTCCCCCACCGAGACGTTCGGCCCGACCACCACGTTCTGCCCCAGCGAGCAGGCTTTTCCGATGCGCGAGCCCTTCAGCACATGGCTGAAGTGCCAGATCCGCGTGCCGTCGCCGATCTCGCATTCATCGTCCACATAGGCGGATTGATGGGCCACATATCCACGCGCGGCATCTGACACGGACGCACTCCTCAAGCGATCGGAAGACGCCTCTTCCCATGGCCGCCAACGGTTCGCAACCCGCAGGCGAGCGCACCTGCGGCTCAAGCGCAGACAGACAATCCGGCAGACTCCTGCCCCGGCGACACTGGGCGGCTTTATCGCAAGGAGTCCATCATGTCTGACACCACCACCAATCTGCATCTCCCCTATCTCCAGCCCGCGCAGGCGCAGAAGCATGTCACCGTCAACGAGACGCTGCGCCTGCTCGACGCGCTGGTGCAGCTCGGCGTCGTCTCGCGCGGCATCACGGTGCAACCGGCCAGCCCCACCGATGGCGCCGTCTACATTCTTCCGCCCGGCAAGACCGGCGCGGACTGGGGGCCCATGGCCAACGGCGCGCTGGCCTACTGGCGCGACGGCGTGTGGGAACAGTTGACGCCGCTGCAGGGCTGGACCGCGTGGGTCCGCGACGAGGGTCAGCACGTTGCGTGGTCTGGCGCGGTGTGGTCGCAGATTGTCGTGGCGAGCGCCGCGCGCGGCTTTCGCAACCGCCTCGTCAACAGCGCGTTCGCCATCAACCAGCGCGCACTCACGTCCGTCGCCGACGACGCGTACAGTTTCGACAGGTTCTACGTTCTGGCGCAGTCCGGCGCGGTCACGATTGGCGCGCTGACCGATCCCGAAACCGGGCGCATCACCGGTATGCGGCTCACGCAGCCGGACGCCACGGCCAAGCGCATCGGCATCGCCCAGATCGTGGAAAGCACCGACATCCGCGATCTCCGCAACGCCGCCGTGGCGCTGGCGGCGCGCATCCGGTGCTCTGTAGCGCAGCCGATCCGCATGGCAATCCTGGAGCACACCGGCACGGCGGATGCGGTGACAAGCGACGTGGTCAACACATGGACCAGCGCGACGTTCACGCCATCGAACTTCTTCATTGCCGGCGTGAACGTCATCGCCATGGGCGCCTCAACGCCGGCCGCGGCGACCTGGACCAACCTCGCGCCGGTCGCAGGAAGCTTCGGCGCGGCGATGACCAACGCCATCGTCATGGTCTGGACCGAAAGCGCGCTGGCGCAGAACGCCACGCTCGATTTCGACCAGATCCAGCTGGAGCCGGACGCCTGTGGCCCGTTCGCGCGCCGCCCACCAAGCGAGGAGCGCGCAGCATGCCAGCGCTTCTTCGAGGTGCTGCCCGGCGTGGGCAACAGCAACGGCGTCACGCCGTTCGCCCAGCGCATCTCCGCCAACGTCATCGACTGCGTGGTTGGGTTCAAGGTGAGCAAGCGCGTGGCGCCCGCTCTCGTCACCTCGGCGCCGTCCTGGGTCGCCACGGGGCCGGGCGGAAACAACCAACTCGCGTTTTACAACAACGTGGCTGCGGGCTTTGCCGCTATCGCCGGCGCGCTGACCCTGTCGGTCACCGGGCAGAGCACGGAGGCGGCGAT
>JANNVF010000460.1:0-3842 GCA_031414315.1 Hyphomonadaceae bacterium
CGATACTCTGCTTGCGTCCGAAGCGCCGAGTCGTCCGATAGCGCGCATTGTTTGATCGCAAACAGAGCGTCTGGAGTGCCGATGTCCTGAAGCGCCCAGAGGCATTTCTTATAAAAGGCGCCGTAGTCATCATGCTGCTGATAGGCCAGTGCGGGCTTCAGCTGAATTACCTCGCGCAGATAAGGAACACTCTCGTTTTCAGGATATTCTTGAAGCAGGCGTATTATCTCCTCGTGATCTTCGTGGCTCGTGTCCAACAATCGCTGGCGTTCGGCGTGTAGATACCGTCGGCGATCCATGCCGACGCTGTACGGTCTTTCGCGGGGGAGATAGAGAGCTGCTTTGTCCAGGTCGCCGCTTTCGACGACGCCGTGAATAAAGTTGGATATCTCGGTGACGTCCGTAATCCTCACGATCCATTCTGACACGTAGCGTCTAACGGCGTCGCCGCTCAGTCCGATCTGAATCGAACGATACTCAAGAGGCCGATGGAGCAGATCCCGCTCTGGGTCCCACTGCACACGAACCGGCGATCGATCCAATGCTGCACGCCACTCTTCGTGACTGCTCTCGTCGTCGGGGTGACTTGGGCAACTATTCTCCATGGCCCAAGCGAAGCCTTCGTGGGTCACATCGATGGCGAGTATCCGCTCCTGCCCAGCGTCCTTCTTGCCCCAACCGGCTCGATACATCATCCAAAGGAAGGACGGCTTAATCCACGTCATTCTGGACATGCTGAATGGAGGCGACACGAACGTCTGCGCTTTGAGCGCCGGATCGGCGATAGCACTGGAATATGCCTGATAGACCCGGATGGTCTCGGGGCCGAAGAAGGCCCGGATTTCTCGCTGCGGCGGCGTCATTCCATCAAAGTATCTCACCTTGCCGAGACCAACAATAGAGGGGGCAGACGCTAACGCCCCACTGTTATTGGGATCGCGATCCTGCCGGCCGCCTGGGTTCGCTCGACGAACGTCTGGGCGCTGAAACGTGTGCCCGGAAGTAATCGTCAAGATCGGATTTCCAATACATCGCCCGCACGCCGACGTGCGTGCAAAGTGGTCCTGTACCTTCATGGAATTTGCGCGCCAACGTCTGCGGCGCCGTCTCTAGTCCCAAGTCCGTGAGATAGCGCGCCGCGTCTTTGCGCGAATAGAGACGATCCGTATCCTCGGCCATGGTGAGTGGTGCGTCCTGCATGCGCTGCCTTTCCAAGCTTTTCCGCGCAACAAGGCGAACATTGAGTCGCTGGTGCGTCAACGCTCATGCTCTGACGCGCGAATTCGCGTCTGGCGCGCGCGCGGCTGCAACGCACGGATACGCGGGGATACGGCATCCGTTTCCACGGTCGGCGCTGCCTAAGCGGCGCTTGAATCGGAATCATCGATCGCACGAAAGTCGCGACACCTGGCCGCAAGTGCGTTCAGCGCTCAACACGTGCGCGCATCAACGATGCAACGTGAGGCAACAGTAGGAAACGCCGTGCCACGCTATCCGCGCCCGCCGATGTCGAGGCCCAGCGCCTTGGTGATCTCTTTCTCGACGCCGCGCCCGTACTTGAAGTCGAAACTCATCCCTTTGACTTGGCCCGCGACCAACTGGTTGAGCGCGCGGTCCATCGCTGGCCGCCAAGGCGCAAGCGTTGCGGTGCGGTCATGCTCGATCAGCGCAAAACTTTGTTCGGCCAGATGGATGCGGCCCGTGTAGAGCCCATGCACACGCTCGCCGTCGCGCGCGAAGTGCGCCACACGCCCAGTGTCGCGCTCGATGCGGTCGCGAAGAGCGTCCTGCTCAAGCGAAGTCAGGCTGTCGCGCCAGCCGGGGATGGCCTGGAAGCCATCTGGACCGCGCTCGCCCAAGCCGAGCTTCTCCAGCGTCGCTTCCCGCTGCTTCCAGGCTTTGCCAATCTCAGCGCCAAAGCCTTCGCCGCGCATCTGGCTTTTGTCTTCGCGGCCGTCCGCGATACGATCGAGCCAGGTCGGACCCGGATACTCGGCTTGGCGATCCAGCGGATGCGGATCGATCAGCGTCACGCGCGCGCTTTCGCGTCCGCCCCGCCCCTCGCGCATCGCGACTTGGGTGGGGTAGTCGTGGGGGAGGTAGAACGTGCCGTCGCGCTCGCGGCTGACGACGCCGTCACGCCGGAGCGCTTCCAGCCTGCGTTCGTGCATTTCGATGTAGTTCGCGCGGTCAGTCGGCCGGGCTTGTCGATGGAGTGCCGCCGAATAGCTGAGATCGTTTTCCTGCGCGATCTCCCAGATCGTGCGGTCGGAGGCCTTTAGGCCAGGCGTGGCACGCTCGACCTCGACAATGGCGCCACGCTCGACGCCAGCGAGGTCGCACAGATCTTCGGGCCCAGCCACGCGCGCGGTCCAGAATCTGCCGTCGATGCCTTCCACGCCGATCAGTTGCGGTCCGCGCGCGTCGTCGCCCAGCCGCTCAAAGCCAACTAGGCGACCGGTGACGCGCTGGCTTGAATGCGCCGCTTCCAGTTCACGCGTGCGCTCGGGTTCGAGCCCGCGTTGCTCCTGCGCCAGCAACCGCGCGGTGGCGCGCTCGCGGTCGCGCCGATCGCCGAGGCGGATGAGTTTCTCCTCAAGCTCGGCATCGAGCCTCCACACGCCCGCGCGGGCCGGTTCAGCCAAGCCCAGCTCTTCCAGCCTGTTGAGCCGTTGGACGAGCCGGGCGGCGCGCACGCCATCCTCGGGCAGCGCGCTCATCGCGATCTCTTGGCCGCGCGAGCGTGCGACCAGCTCGCGGTCAAGCTCAGTGAGGCGTTCCTGCTTCACCGCGCGATCGGCCCGGTCGGGTTCTAGGCGGGGTCCAAGCAGCTCGGTAGCGAGGCCTTCAGCCCGCTCCCGGAAACCGTGGGAAACATAAGAGCGTGGGATGACCAGGTCGCGTCCGTCTGCCCGGACGCCCCGCATCAGCAAGTGCACGTGGGCATGGCCGGTGTCGTGATGCTCGGCCGCGATCCAGTCGATGCGGGTGTCGAGGTCCGATTCCACTGTCCGCATCAGGTCGCGGGTATAGTCCTTGAGGTCGTCGATGGCCGCGCCGCGCTCCGGCGAGATGATCACCCGGAAATGGTGCCGGTCGCCTTCGCAACGTTCGACGAAGGCAGCGCCGTCGGCCCGATCGTGCTCGCGGTCAAACACCTGGACCGCGTCGCCCTCCCGGCCGGCGCCGTCGCGTTCGACATACAGCGTGTGCCGCATCAGCGACCCCGCGCCGCCCGCCGCCTTCGCGTGGACCTTGGGGTGTATCTTCACAATCACGCGCTGGCTGCCGGCGGGCCGCTCGTGTTTCAGTTTGACGGCGCCTGCGCCGCGGCTTCGATTGTACCAGGCCGCGCGTGCGCGCGCTGCAACACGCTTGGAGCTGACAGCGGACGGCGGGCGAAATATCGATCCGGTGTCCGGGGTGTGTTTCGCGCGACGCCGGCTGACATCGCCTTCAAATTTGTCTTCGTCGTCCATCACGTGCGCCTGTTTGTTAGCGCACAGCGGTCCTTTTTAGCCTTGCCGCACTTTGCGGCGTCGCGGGCCGCGACGAGGTGGAAAAAAAGATGTGCAGACAAGCCGCTGTGCATTCAGCACTGCGGCGCATTCTATCTTGCCATCAACCCTTCGTCTTTTTCCTCGTTATTCCTCAGTCTTCCTTGTGATTCAGGTTGTTCGCACCAACCGCTTTAGCGCGCGATACTCGGCGCCGCTCTCAAGCTCAGCCATGCGGAGGTCGTAGGCAGATTGGAGGTTTGTCCAAAATGCAGCATCGACGCCGAGCACGCGTTCGAGGCGCAACGCGGTGTCAGCCGTCACTGGTGTTTCCTCGCGCACGAG
>JANNVF010000461.1:0-19565 GCA_031414315.1 Hyphomonadaceae bacterium
CTTCCAGCCGGCAGCGGCGCGAGTTCTGCGGAGTCAGGCTCCGCTGCCGGCTGGAAGCCGGCGCTACGGGGGCTAGCTCGTGTCGAGCGCCGGCAATTCAAAACCGCAGGCATCCGCCAGCGCATCACCCCACACACCCACGACGGGCGCCGGCACAAGTCCGAACTGCGCCCAGAAAAACGCGCGCAGGCCCCAGCGCCGCCGCGCGAGATGCCGGCGCGCCTTCCACGGATCCTTCGCGAGCCAGTCCAGCAGCGCGATGCGCGCCTGCACGGTCGCGTCGTCTTCGCCGTCATAGCGCAGCGCAATGCGGCGATGTTTGCAGATCTCAAGCAACCGCGCGAAGCGCCTCTTCACGCTCACATGCCGCTGCACCACGCGCAGCGCGAACGCCAGCGGCACGCCGAAGAAGGAGAGCAGGATGGCGATGAGCTGGTCGAGCAGTGCGGTCGGTGGTGCGTTTTCGTTGTTCATGAGCTGGAGTTTACCGGCGCTGAAACCCAACCGGATTGATTCGCCGAATTTCGACCGCGCGTCATGCGCTCCAACGCGGCATGTGTAGGATTGAGGGGCGCTCAATCCTCCCAATTTTCCGCCCCCCCCTCTGTCATTCCGGAAAATCGCGTCAGCGATTTATCCGGAACCCAGGGGTTCAAGCGACATATCGCGCCCGGTCCCCTGGGTTGCGGGTTCGCGCTCCGCGCGCCCCGGAATGACGGACTGCAGCGAGTGTGCAAATGGTCCGTAAAGGGTGTGCAAATTTGTACAGGGTGTACAAATGCTCGTGCAGGAGGCGCAATCATGAGCCGCATCTTCGGAAACGTCTGCCAGAACGGCTACGTCGTGCGAGACATCGCCGCCGCCATGAAGCACTGGACCGACGTGCTCGGCGTCGGCCCGTGGTTCTACATCGAGGATGTGAAGACCGACTGGTTCACATGCCGGGGCGTGGCGTCCGACGTGAAGATGTCCATCGCGCTCGCCAACTCGGGCGACCTGCAGATAGAACTCATCCAGCAGCGCAATGACGCGCCGTCCATGTACCAGGAATTCCTCAACGCCGGGCACGAGGGCCTGCAGCACATGTCGTACTGGAGCACCGACTACCAGGCGCTCTACGACCGCGCGTTGTCACTTGGCTACGCCGTCGGCCACGAGGGGCAGATCGGCGGCGAACAGGGGCGCTTCGCGTACTTCGACACGCAGAGCCATCCCGGCACGATCGTCGAGATCTCCGACATCAGCGGCGCGAAGGGCAAGTTCTTCGCGCACATCCGCAAGGTGGCGGCGGGGTGGGATGGAAGTGATCCGGTGCGCATCGTGCGTTAGGTCAACCCTCGCCCACGGTCCCGCTCCCGTTTTCGCGGTTGAGACGCATCAACTATGGTCAATTTCAAGGCTGCGGGGGTGCAACGTTAAACCACTGATGAACGCCGTTTGTAAATTGAACTCAGCTTCGGTTCATCCGAACGATGCAATCGTTCCATCGTGACGCCGGATTGTTTGTCACGCGGGGGTTGGCGCTGTAACTGCCATGCTCCCATCTTGAAGGAGTGGGACAGATGCCTGGATATGACAGCGGAGGAAAGCTCGAAGGTCACGTGACCGAAGTGCAAATCTGCAGGACCGAGCTCAACCGCGACGCTTCTAGTAAGGATCTTCGGGATCGCTGCGATCGCGCCGTAAAGGACTTCGACAACGACAGGGACCGGATGAGGCAAGAACGCGCAGAGCTTGAAGCAAGAGCGCGAGACCTTCGCGACGACGTGGAAAAAATAGTGAAGGACTACGATCACGGCCGCCGCACTTCCAACACCGGTGGGCCTAAAGGGGTTCGTGATCCGAGCAACGTGGGGCTGGACACAACCGATCAGGGCATGCCGAACAACAACGATTTGTAGCGCTGAGGCAAAGCCGTGACGCCGCGCGCCTAGCGAGCGCGGCGTCATGGCTTATGCGCGGAAGTTGCGCGCCGACCGGCGCTTCTGCGGCGCGAGGTAGATCAGCGAAGCGACAGCCGCGACGGCGACGATGGCCTGGCTGAGATCGGACATGTCGGCGAGCGTCATGGTTCTCCCCCTGCTGTCTGGGGGAGCGTAACCCCTCGCCCCCGCGAGGGGGAGAGGGACAGCTTCGCGGCACGCGAAGCAGGGTGAGGGGGCGTGGTGCAGAACAAAGCTCGTCCTGCGCGTCGCCCCCTCATCCGTCGGCTGCGCCGACACCTTCTCCCCCTTGCGGGGGAGAAGGGCTGAGACGGCGCTACGCCACCTTCGCCTGCTTCACCACGTCATCGGCCGCGCGGCCCGTAAGCTCCGCCATGTGCGCGAACTCCGCTTCGTACGAGCCAAGCCCCATCGTCAGCGAACGCAGATCGATGATCAGGTCGTGACGTTCCGCTTGCGGCAGATGTGCTTCGATGCGGTCCCAGCCGGGCCAGCCGTCGCGCGCGTCGAAGCCAAGGATCTGGCCGCGCCGGCCCGACAGCATCGAGGTGATCTTCGATGTCGCGGTGTTGGGTGCGACGATGATGATCTTCTCGATCGGCTCCAGCAGGAACGGATCGCACTGCGGCAGGCCTTCCACCATCGCGATGCGGCCGGCCGTGCGGAACGCAATTTCCGACGAATCCACCGTGTGGTAGCTGCCGTCGGTCAGCGCCGCGCCCACGTCCACCACCGGGAAGCCGAGCGGGCCTTTGTCCAGCGCATCGCGCACGCCGGCTTCGACGGCGGGAATGTACTGGCGCGGCACGACGCCGCCGTGGATGCGCTCCTCGAACGCGAAGCCCGCGCCGCGCGGGCGTGCGGAGATTTCAACGACCGCGTCGCCGAACTGGCCATGGCCGCCCGACTGCTTCTTGTGCTTGCCGCGGATGGTCGTGCCCTTGCGGATGGTTTCCTTGTAGGCGCTCTTCGGGCGCGAGGTGTTCACCGACACGCCGTAGCGCCGCTTCAGCCGCTCCAGCGTGACGCGCAGGTGAATCTCGCCCTGACCCTCGAGCACGAGTTCGTGCGTGTCGGGGTTCATGGCGAAGGAGAGCGTGGCGTCCTCCTCCAGCAGCTTCGACAGCGACGTGGTGAGCCGCACGTCGTCCTTGCGGTCCTGCGGCGCCACCGCCAGCGCGTAGACGCCGAAGCGTTTTTGCGGGGTGACCCTTGCGGCCTGCGGGCGGCCCTCGGCGCTGAGGAAGTCCCCGGGCCGCGCGCCATCCATGCGCCCGACCGCGACAACTTCGCCGCGCTCGGCGCTCGTCGCTTTTTTCTGCGCGCCGCCCACCAGATGCACGATGCCGCTGGCGCGCTGCTTCTCGCCGTCCGGCCGCAGCAGTTCCGCGCCGTCAGCGATCGCGCCGCCGAACGCACGCGCGAAGCTCTGCTTGCCGGCCTGGCCCGCGTGCGAGGTCTTGAACACGTAGAGCCCGGCGCCGGAGACACCCAACCGTTCGGCCGCCGCTTCCGACGTCGGCGTTTCATGGCGCAGCGCCTTCAGCAGCCGCCGCACGCCGAAGCCCGACTGCGCGCCGCCCAGGAACACCGGCGCGATCAGCATTTTCTGCATGTCGGCGACGAGATCGGCAAACACCAGATCGACGCTCGGCTTCTCGTCGGAGAGCAACTGCTCCATCAGCGCGTCGTCGAAGTCCGCGAGCTTTTCCAGCATGCGGAACCGCACCTTGGATTCCCGTTCCGCCAGATCACCGGACAGCGCGATCTGTTCGGACGGCTTGCCTTGTCTGTAGACGTACGCCCGCTCGAGCGCGAGATCGACGAAGCCGGTGGCCTTCTCGTCCTCCCAGATCGGGATCTGCCGCGCGACGATGGGCAGGGTGGACACGTTCTGCAGCGCGGTCAGCAGGTCACGCAACCGGGCGTGCGCGCTGTCCATCTTGTTGACGAAGAAAAGGCGCGGCACGCCGAGGCGATCAAGCTCGATCAGCGTCGGCTGCAGCAGCACGGCCTTTTCGGGATCGGGATCGCACACGACGATGGCCAGATCGACGGCCGACAGTACGTGATCCATCTCGCCGACGAATTCGCAGGAGCCGGGGAGGTCGATCAGGGCGTAGCGGTCACCGTCATGGGGGAACGAGGCGATGGAGAGTTCCACCGATTGTGTGCGCCCACGCGCTTCGGGGCTTGAATCTCCCACCGTGGCGCCGGCCTGCACGGAGCCCTGTCGCTCCACCGCGCCCGCTGCATAGAGCAGCGCCTCCATGAGTGTGGTCTTGCCTGCGCCGTTCGGTCCAACGAGGGCGACCGCTCTCGCGGTCGCCGATCTACCCTTCGCCATGACGTTTCTCCTTAGTAAGGCTTCTCCTCGAAGTCTTCTTAAGGCGCGCTCCGGTGGGCGCCGGATGGCGGATCGCGAGCGCGCGTTGGCGCGGAAAGCGGGGCGCTGCCCGCGCCTGTGCATGGCACGCCCCTTTCGCGTTGCGCGCAAGCGGGAAATGCGCGCAACGCGCAGAAGGCGTTTCAAATTGCCGCGTTCGCCTGCGCGGCGTTCCGTATCGCATGGACGCGACACGCGCAGACAGCGGGCCGATGGCGACAGCAGTGCGCTCGCTCGCGGCGTTCGCCGGCGTTTGCTGCGCTGCGTTTGTGCTTTCTCCCATACAAATCGGTGGCTTGGCGCTGGCAGTCGCCGGCGCCGCGTTGGCCATGCCGCGCCGCCGCATGGCGGCCATCGAGGTGCTGGCCGGTCTGGCGTTCATGGCGTTCATGTTCGGGCCCGTCGGCGCGGGCGGATTTGCGCTGATGCAGGCGATGGCGGCGGCGCCGGTGATGGTGGCGATGCGCGGGGCGCGGCCAGTGTTGGCGCTCATGGTCGCGGCAGCGCTGGCGGGGACGGCGTCGGTGTGCGCGGCGGTGTTCCTCGGTGATCTTCTGCCGACGCGCTGGGCGGCGTTCGCGCCGATGGCGCCGGCGTTCATCCTGGCGGCGCCGGCGCTGGCGCTGCGCGCGATCACGCTATCCACGCTGGGCCGCGCGCGCGCGGAGGCGCAGCGCCTGAACGCACTCGGCACGCTGCTTGTCGCGCTGGTGATCGGCGCCGGCATCGGTGGCCTGCACGGCGCGGCGGTTGGCTGGGCCGCAGGTCAGCTGGCGATCCCGCTGGCGATGCTCCTGCTCGCGGCGCGCCGGGCGGCGCTCGCGCTGCTGGTGATCGGCGTGCTTGCTGCGGGTTTCGTGGCCGCGCTGGCCACCGGTGCGGCGCTGGCGTTCGCCGATGCGTCGCCCTTGGCGGCGGCGCCCGCCGTGGTGATCGGTCTGAGCGTGTATGTGCTTGCGTTGCGCGTGCATGCGCGGTCGGCGGCGCATCGACTGGATCGCGTCGCAGTGCGGCGTCCCGCCCGCGCCATTCTCGGCACGGACCCGTCAGGCGCCGTCTAGCCGGACGACCGCGCCAGTTCAGCCGAGATCAGCTCCAGGTCCGGCCAGGCCGCGTCCTTGTCGGACACATGCAGGATCGGGATCGGCCATTGCAGCGCCAGACCGGGATCGTCCCAGCGGACCCCGCGCTCGGCGCCGGGCGCGTAGGGCCGGCTGGCGAAGTAGGTGATCTCGGTGTCGTCCTCGAGCGCCAGGAACCCGTGGGCGCATCCGGGAGGGGCATAGAGCAGGCGGCGGTCCGTGGGGCGCAGCACGAAGGATTCCGACTGGCCGTAGGTCGGGCTTTCGGGCCGCAGGTCCACCAGCATCTCGAACGCCGCGCCGGACAGGCAGCGAATCAGCTTGGCTTCGGCGTGGACGCCGGACTGCAGGTGCAGGCCGCGCAGCGTTCCTGCCCGCGCGGAATAGTTGGTGTTCATTTGCGGGAAGCTCGTCACCAGGCCATGCGCCGCGAACTCCTCGGCGCAGAACACCCGCGCAAAAAAGCCGCGCTCGTCGGCCCGCTGCTCAAGATCGAGCAGCCAGACGTCCCTCAGACGGGCCTTCGTGAACAACATTAACCACTCCGAGAGGGCGCCATCAGACCCAAACGTACTGCACAAACCAATCCATTGCCCCGATCTGGCACGTCAACAAACCGTTTTCGCGGTCCCGGGGACCCGTTTTACAAGTTCTACTGCAGTCGCGAAGAGATGTGCTCCACATACCTCCCGAACGGTATGAGAAATGCTACCACCCGGCAGTCACCCGTGCGCCACCTACGCAACCAACGGAATCAGAAGCATGAAAGTTCTTGTAACCGGTATCGACGGCTACATTGGCGCGATCCTCGGCCCATATCTTGTGCAGCGCGGCTACGATGTGACCGGTTTTGACACGGGCTACTATCGCCAGGGCTGGCTTTATCCGATGAGCGGCGCGCGCCCCCACGTGATTACCAAGGATCTGCGCGAAGTGACTGCCGCCGATCTGGAAGGTTTTGACGCAGTCTGCCATCTGGCGGAGCTGTCGAACGATCCGATCGGCCAGCAGGACCCGGGCCTGACCCACGAAATCAACCATGGCGGCTCGGTCCGGATCGCGGAGGCGGCCAAGAAGGCCGGCGTCCAGCGCTTCGTCTACACCTCCTCGTGCAGCGTCTACGGCGCCATGCCGGCCGGGGCGGACTTCGTGGATGAATCCACCCCGCCGCAGCCGCTGACCGCCTACGCCGAGTGCAAGGCCAAGGTCGAGCGCGACGTAGTTCCCATGGCCGACGCCAACTTCGCGCCGTGCTTCCTGCGCAACGCCACCGCCTACGGCGCGAGCCCCCGCCAGCGCTTCGACATCGTGCTGAACGACCTCTGCGGCCTTGCCTGGACCACCAAGAAGATCAAACTGAACAGCGACGGCTCCGCATGGCGCCCGCTGGTGCACGTGCTGGACATCTGCCAGGCGATCGAGCTTTCGCTGAAGGCGCCCAAGGACAAGATCAGCGGCCAGATTTTCAACGTCGGCAGTTCGGACCAGAACTATCGCGTCATCGAGATTGCCGAAGCCATCGCGCGCGTGTTCGAAGGCTGCGAGATCGAGATCGGTCAGGCGACGGCCGACAACCGCAGCTACCGGGTGAATTTCGACAAGATCCAGAAGCTGCTGCCGGACTACAAATGCCAATGGACCGCCGAAAAGGGCGCGCGCCAGATGCATGAGATGTTCACCAAAATCGGCATGACGGAGGAGACCTTCCGGTCCGATCCCTACACCCGCCTCAAAATGCTGATGAAGCACCGTTCCACCGGACTGCTGAACGACAAGTTGTTCTGGCAGTTCTCCTAGGTTTCGACAGGGCTACGGGCACATGTTCATCGTCGATACCGCGCTGGAGAAACGCGCCGCTGAGGGCAAGCCCGTGCGGTTCGGCATGGTGGGCGCAGGCTTTCAGGCGTTCGGGACCGCGCTGCAGACCATCCGGTCGCGGCCGGGCCTCCAGCTGTCGGCGATCGCTGCGCGCAAGCCCGATCAGGCGCTGCGCTGCTTTCGCGAGGCGGGCGTCGAGGACGTTATAGTCTCCAACTCGGTGTCGGTGATCGAGGACCGCATCGCGCGCGGCCTCGCGGTCGTCACCGAGGATCCCGAAGCAATGGCGCGCGCCGGCGGCCTTGAGGCGATCGTCGAAGTCACCGGTTCGATGGATTTCGCGCTCTCGGCGATCCTCGCGGCGATCGACAGCGGCAAGCACGTCGTCCAGATGAACGCCGAACTCGACGGCACCGTTGGTCCGCTCCTGAAGGTGAAGGCCGACAAGGCGGGCGTGATCTACACCTTCTCCGACGGCGACCAGCCTGGCGTGGAGATGAACCTCTACCGTTTCGTGCAGGGCATCGGCGTGAAGCCGGTGCTGTGCGGCAACATCAAGGGCCTGCAGGACCCGTATCGCACACCGACCACGCAGAAGGCATTCGCCGACAAGTGGGGCCAGAACCCCTACATGGTCACCTCGTTCGCGGACGGCACCAAGATCAGCTTCGAGCAGGCCATCGTCGCCAACGGCACGGGCATGCGCGTCGCCAAGCGCGGCATGATCGGCCCCGATTTCTCCGGCGGTGACCCGACCGCGCCGCTCACGCCGCTGGACAAGACACTCGCCGCCTTCGCCGAACAGCTTGGCGCGCTGCCGGAAGGCCATCCCGGCATCGTCGACTATGTGGTCGGCGCGAGCCCCGGTCCGGGCGTCTTCGTGCTCGGCACGCACGACGACCCGCGCCAGCGACACTACCTCAACCTCTACAAGCTGGGGGCGGGGCCGTACTATGTGTTCTACACGCCCTATCACCTGTGCCATTTCGAGCTGCCGAACTCCGTCGCGCGCGCCGTTCTGTTCCGCGACGCCGTGCTGTCTCCGGCCGGCGCGCCGCAGGTCGGCGTGATGGCGGTGGCGAAGAAGGATCTTGCTGCGGGCGAGCTGCTCGATGGCTTCGGCGGCTACGCGATGTACGGCGTGGCGGAAAATGCTGACGTCATGGCGCGGGAAAACCTGCTGCCGATCGGTCTCGCGGAAGGCACGCGCGCCACCCGCGCGATCAAGAAGGATGAGCCGCTGAAATTCGGCGACGTGAAGGCGCCGGAAGGCCGCATGATCGACAAGCTCTACGCCGAACAAGCCGCGCATTTTGGACTGCCCAAACCATGAAGTTCACCGAAACCTCCATCGCCGGCGCCTGGCTGGTGAGCCTGGAGCCGCGCGGCGATGAGCGCGGTTCGTTCGCGCGCAGCTTCTGCACGGCGGAATTTGCCGCGCACGGGCTGGAGACGGCCTTCGTGCAGCAGAACGTGTCGCGCTCCGCGAAGAAGGGCACGCTGCGCGGCATGCACTTCCAGCTCGGCCAACACGCAGAGGTGAAGCTCATCCGCTGCGCGATGGGCGCGGTTTACGATGTCCTGATGGATATCCGCCCGGACTCGCCGACCTACGGCGCGTGGTTCGGCGCGGAGCTGTCTGGCGACAACAACGTACAGATGTACGCGCCGGCCGGTGTCGCGCACGGCTTCATCACACTCACCAACAACGTGGAGGTCACCTACCTCAACTCCAGCGCCTACGCGCCGGGGCAGGAAGGGGGCCTGCGCTACAACGATCCCGCATTCAACGTCGTGTGGCCGACGGCCATCACGGTTATCGCTCCCAAGGATGAAACCTGGGCTGATTTCCAGCGCTAACCCTGCCCAATTCTTGCAGCAGCGCGGTCTCGGAACAGGAATGAGGCAGTCATGAAGGTCGCCATCTTCGCCGGCGGTTACGGCACGCGGATTTCGGAAGAAACCTCCGTGCGCCCCAAGCCGATGATCGACGTCGGCCCGCGGCCGATCCTGTGGCACATCATGAAGATGTACGCCGCGCACGGTCACACCGACTTCGTGATCCTCGGCGGCTACAAGGTGGAGTACATCCGCAACTGGCTGATGCACTACCGCCAGTCGAATTCGGATTTCACGATCAATCTGGCCACCGGAGAGGTCGAGTTCCGTCGCACCGACGCCGAGCCGTGGCGCGTGACGGTGCTCGATACCGGCCTGGAAACCATGACCGGCGGCCGCCTCAAACGCGCGCAGGACATTCTGGGTGATGACACGTTCCTGCTCACCTACGGCGACGGCGTGAGCGATGTGCCGATCAACGATACGATTGCATTCCACAAGAAGATGGGCGTCGCCTGCACGCTGACCGCCACGGTGCCGCCGGGCCGCTTCGGCGTGCTCGGTCTCTCGAAGGAAGGCGACCGCGTGGTGTCCTTCCGCGAGAAGGACAGCCAGGACGTGGGCCTCATCAACGGCGGCTTCTTCGTCTGCGAGCCGCACGTGTTCGATCTGATCGACGACGACACCACGGTCTGGGAGCAGGAGCCGATGAACCGGCTCGTGCATGAGGGCCAGCTGGCGTCCTACCGGCACTTCGGTTTCTGGCAGAGCATGGACACGCTCCGCGACAAGACCGTGCTGGACAATCTTTGGGCTAGCGGCAAAGCGCCGTGGAAAATCTGGAAGGACTAGGAACATGAAGACGGCACTTGTGCTCGGCGCCGGCGGCTTCATCGGCGGACACCTCGTGAAACGCCTGAAGCGCGAAGGCTTCTGGGTGCGCGGCGTGGACCTGAAGCTGCACGAATACTCCGAGACCGAAGCCGACGACTTCGTCGTGTCGGACATGCGCGACCCGGGCAATGTCCGCGCCGTGATCGATCGCCGTTTCGATGAGGTGTATCAGCTCGCGGCCGACATGGGCGGCGCCGGCTTCATCTTCACCGGCGAGAACGACGCCGAGATCATGCACAATTCGGCGACGATCAACCTGAACGTCCTCGACGCCGTCTACAAGCGCAACATCAAGCGCATCTTCTATTCCTCGTCGGCCTGCATGTACCCCGCGTACAACCAGGAAGACCCGGACAATCCTAACTGCGCGGAAGACAGCGCCTATCCCGCCGCGCCCGACAGCGAGTACGGCTGGGAAAAGCTGTTCTCCGAACGCCTCTATCTCACCTATGGCCGCTGCAAGGGCATGGATACCCGCGTCGCGCGCTACCACAACATCTTCGGCCCGGAAGGCACGTGGACGGGCGGCCGCGAAAAGGCGCCGGCGGCGCTCTGCCGCAAGATCGCCATGAGCAAGGACGGCACCATCGAGATGTGGGGCGACGGCCTGCAGACCCGCTCGTTCCTGTATGTCGACGAGTGCGTCGAAGGCACCACGCGTCTGCTGCGCTCCAACGTCAACATCCCGGTGAACATCGGTTCCGATGAGATGGTCTCGATCAACGGCCTCGCCGGCATGATCGCCGACATCGCCGGCAAGCGGATCGACATCAATCACATCCCCGGCCCGCAGGGCGTGCGCGGGCGCAACTCCGACAACCGACTTATCAACGAGAAGCTGGGCTGGGCGCCGTCGCAACCTTTGCGCGCGGGCCTCGAGCGCAGCTATGAGTGGATCGAGCGGCAGGTGATGCGCAACGCGGCTTGAGCGGGAAGGTACGTGCGCCGATGAACGCCGACGATGATTCGGCGCCTCCGCCCGCCACCGACGCGGGTGTCGCGGAGGGCGCGGCGGTAATGCGAAAGCCGGGCGACCGCAAGCTCGACTTCATGTTCGGCGTGTTGGGAACCGTTCTGCAGGTCGGCACCGGCGTGATCATGCTGCCGGCGGCGGCGGCGACGCTGTCGCCGTCGGCGCTCACGTTCTGGTACGTGTTCCTGACCATGCAGACACTGGCGCTGCTGATCGAGTTCGGTTTCACGCCCACGCTTTCGCGCAATTTCACCTATGTGTTCTCCGGCGCCCGGGTTCTCAGGACGGAGGGCGTTCCCGAACGCACCGACAAAGGGGTGAGCGTCGAGTTGCTCGCCAATCTGCTCCGCGCCTCGCGACGGCTCTACCTGGGCATGGCGCTGATTGTGCTGCTTCTGCTGGGCGTTGGCGGCACGATCTACGTGGGCGCCCTGGCGCGCACTACCACGGATGTCGCGTACGTCTGGCCGGCGTGGGCTTTCTTCATGGCCGCGATGACGGTGCAGACCAGCTACAACTGGCAGGGCTGCGTCATGGTGGGCGCCGACAGGATGCGCCAGAACTACCAGGTGTTTACGGTCGCGCGTCTCGTGCAGGTCGCGCTGTCGCTGATCGGCTTGTACTTCTTTCCCAACATTCTGACGCTGGCGGTGGCGTATGCGGTGTCGGTCATCGTCGGCCGCGTTTACGCGCGTCTTGTCATCCGCGACGTGCTGCGCATGACCGCGCACGCAAAAACCGAGATCAGCAAGGTCAACGACATCCTGCGCACGATCGTGCCGACCGCCGCGAAGCTGGGCTGGGTCACGCTCGGTGAATTCTTCACCAACCGGTTCTCGCTGTTTGCGGTGTCGCTTGCAGTCGGCGCGGCGGCGGCGGCGGAGTACGCCATTGCGCTGCAAGCGATGCTGGTTCTGCTCACCGTGTCGCAGATCGCCACCGCGATGAGCGTGCCGCGCATGGCGGCCGCGCAACTGGCCAACGATCGCCCCGCCATGGCCGATCTGTATGCATTCTGCCTGGTGCTGTCGGTCACGCTGCTGGCGCTCGGGTCCGCGGCGATGATCATTCTTGGCGAGCCGATCCTGCGCCTGATCGGCAGCGAAACCATGCTGCCGTCGTTGCCGGTTCTGATTTTGCTCGGCGTGACCTACACTGTCGCGGTCAGCGCCCACACCGCGATGAACATCATCACCGCAGGCAACCGGGTGCCGCATCTACGCGCCGTGCTTCTGACCGGCGCCGCCACGACCATCGGCGTCATCATTGTCGCGGTGATGAAGGGCGACCTTGTCGCCTTTGTCGCGGTGCAGGGGCTCACACAGCTCGCGTTCAATTTCTGGCGATGGCCGCTCTATGCTTTCCGCGATACCGGCCTGCGCGTGTCCACGCTCCTGCCGTCGGCGCTGGGCGGGGCGCGTCGTGTGGTTCTGGGCAACGACTGAGCACCTCGGATTAACCCGGATAGGCTATTGAGGCGGTTGGCCGCCGCTGCAGGAACTTCATGACGACCGGACGTTTTGCCCTGCTGCTCGCGCTGGCGATCGGCGCCGCTTCGGCGTTGACGGCGCCTGCGCACGCGCGTCCGCTCGATCGACGCGGCCTGGTGGCGACGTTTCACGATGAATTCACCACGCTCAACGTGGCCGATCCCCGTGATCGCCAGACATGGCGTGGCAGGAACTGGAAGACTTGGTACGCCAACAGCGTCGATCCCTACCATGTCGACAATCGCTCGCTGCCGAACAACGGCGAGTCACAGGCCTACACCGACGCGGCGTGGCCGGAACGCGCACCGGGCACGCTGCCGTCGGACTCGCTCTCCGTGGTCGACGGCGTGCTGCGCATCCGCGCTGATCCGGCGCCGGTGGACCTGCGTCCGCAGATCCACAATCTGCGCTTCACCTCGGGGATGATCACCAGCTGGGGCATGTTCTCCCAGCGCTACGGCGTTTTTGAAGCGCGTCTGCGGCTGCCGAAGGGGCGGGGCCTGTGGCCTGCGTTCTGGACTCTCAACGATTCCGGCGGTTGGCCCCCGGAAATCGACATCATGGAATTTCTCGGTCACGACACGCGCACCACCTGGGCGGTCGCGCATTCGCGGGTGGCGGGCAAGCACGTCTCGCAGAGCCGCGAAGTGACGCACCCCCGGGACATGACGACGGAGTTCCACGTTTTCGCAGTCGACTGGCGGCCGACGACGCTGACCTACTACATCGACAACGAGGCCATCCTGCAGGTGCCCACGCCGCGCGACATGCACAGCCCGATGTACATCGTGCTCAATCTCGCGGTCGGCGGGCGCTGGGGCGGCCAGCCTGACGCCGCGACTGTGTTTCCCGCTAACTACGAAGTGGATTGGGTGCGTGTCTGGCAGCGTCCGTCGAATACCGTGCGCCCGGGCGTCGCGAAAAAGAAAGCCGCCAGGCGTGACTGAGTTCGGCAACGTGTCGTTAACGATTGGCGCGTGGCGCGATCCGGCGCGATCGCTGTCGCTCGCGCCGCACGATTTCTTGACACCCGGCACGCATCGGGCGACTTCACCCCACCTCGCGCGCCATGGCGCGACTCTCTCACGGAGACCAGCGTGACCGCGCGGCGACCCAATCTGATCTTCACACGCGGCGGCAACGACAGTCTGCATCCCCTGTGGCTGATGCAGAAGGACGCGGCGCGCACGTGGGACCTGCACGTCAGCTATTTCGGCGACAAGGGCGCGCCGATGAACGCCGGTGACGACGGCGTCTCGTTCACGCAGGATGACGCGCGCTACAAATGGGGCGGCATGCGGGTCTGCCTCGACAAGAAGCCGTTCAATCTCGACGACTACGAGTACATCGCGTTTCCCGACGACGATCTGGTGGTCACCACGGAAGGCTGGAACCGCGCCTTCGCGCTGATGAAGCAGTATGACCTGCACGCCGCGCAGCTCGCACTGCATCCAAACTCCTTCTACACCATCAACATGACGCTGCAGCGGCCGGGAACGCGCTTGCGCTATACCAACTATGTGGAATGCATGGTGCCGGTGGCGCGGGTCGAGGTGTTCAAGCATGTCTCGCAGTATTTCGGCGATCCGCAGAGCTCATGGGGCATCGACCACGTGATCGGCGCGCTGCTCAAGGACAAGCCCAATTCGATGGCGATGCTGGACGCGGCGCCGGCGCTGCACACGCGCGCGCACGGCGTTTCGCCAATGTACAAGGACATGACGAAAGGCGGGCTCGATTACTACGAGCAGGAGGCCGCGTTCCTTGGGCGTCTCGGCCTCAAGCGCATCGAGCGCGAAACGCTCGGCGCCATCGACAACGACGGCAAGCGCGTGACGGATCTGACCTGGTCGAAGAAGCCGATCTTCTGGTCGCGGGCGCTGCGTGCCGCGCGCCACTTCCGCAAGATCACGCGCATCGTGAGCATCCACGATGATCCGGCAAAGATCGAGAACGCGCTGCGGATGGTCACGCCGCGCTAGAACAGTCCGACCCGACTAGTCGATGATGCGGGCGTCCGGCACCGGCACGATGAACTTGCCGCCCCATTCACGGATACCAGCGCACTGCGTGGTGATTTCCGCCTCGATGTTCCACGGCAGGATCAGCACGTAGTCGGGCTTGCGCTCGAACAGTGCGTCCGGTGGCAGAATGGAGATGTGCACGCCAGGCAACAGGTGGTTCTGTTTCGACGGCGCGCGATCGACCGTGAAATCGATGATATCGCGCCCGATGCCGCAAAAGTTGAGCAGCGTCACGCCCTTCGCCGGCGCGCCGTATGCGGCGATCGACTTGCCTGCGTCCTTCAGGTCGACCAGCAACCGCAGCAGGTTGCGCTTGCTGGCGTGCACGGCCGCGCCCCAGCGTTCGTATACCGCGTCGGTGTGCATGCCGTAGTCGTGCTCGTCCTTCAGGACGCGCGCGACGTTGCCGGTTTCAGCGTGGCTGGCGTCCGCGCGGCACACGAAGAACCGGATGGACCCGCCGTGCGTGGCAATCTCCTCCACATCGAACACGCGCAGGTCGGCCGCTTCAAACAGCTTCTTGGCGGCAATCAGGGAGAGGTAGGAGAAGTGCTCATGATAGATCGTGTCGAACTGCCGGCGCTCCATCATGCGCAGCAGATGCTGCACCTCGAACGTGGCCACGCCGTCTGCCTTCAGCAGAATGGCGACGCCGCTGACGAAATCGTTGATGTCGGGCACGTGGGCCAGCACGTTGTTGGCGACCAGCAGATCGGCGTAGAGGCCTTCTGCGGCCAGCGCGCGTGCGGCTCCGCGGCCGAAGAATGTCACCCGGGTGTCGATACCTTTGGCGATGGCGGCATCCGCCACTGACTGGCAAGGCTCGATGCCCACGGCGCCGATGCCGAAATCGCGCACATACTGCAGCAGGTAGCCGTCGTTGCTGGCGACCTCGACCACAAGATTGGTGGACGTCAGATCGAAACGGGCGCGCTGCTCCTCCACGTAGCGGCGCGCGTGATCGAGCCAGGATGTGCTGTGGGAGGAAAAGTAGGCGTAGTCGTCCCGGAACATGGCGCCGGCGCCGAGAAGATCGCGTGTCTGGGCCAGCCGGCACGACGAGCAGACCAGCACCTCAAGCGGATAGAACGGCTCCATCAGGGTGTGTTGTGATGGCAGGAGGTAGTCGTTGGCGACCGGGGACATCCCCAGGTCCGCGAGCGTGATGGTTAGCGGTGCGTGACAATGGCGACAGTTCGGCACCTGCACCAGATTGGTCCTGTTGCCCCCGATCGCCATCGTTCCGAAGTCCTCACTCGCTCGCCACCTGGGCGCTTGATGTCCAGCCGGGTTCATGCGGCGTCTCTGCGTTCAAAACCTTACGGACTGTACGGTTCCATGCATCCGCAGCGTCGCCGCGTGCAAGATCCGCACGTTAGTCGAGCCACTTGGCCCTTACTATGCATCAAGGGCGCCGGATGGTAATTTATTCGCGCCGATAACAGCCTGAAACGGCAATTTTCCGCCGGCTAGACGCGCTTGGGAGTTCAGGCATGGCATGGGGTCCGCAAGACGATGACGAGCGGACGGCACTGGGCGAAGCGATGCACGCCCTGGTGCGCCGGCTGTATCCGATCTGTCGCAGCATTACCGGTGACGGCGTGCGCGAGACGTTGCGTATCCTGTCGGAAATTTACCCTGTCGACGTCACCGAAGTGCCCACCGGAACGAAGGCGTTCGACTGGGAGGCGCCGCAGGAGTGGGTGATCCGCGATGCCTATATCGCTGGGCCGGACGGCAAGCGCATCGTCGACTTTCACACCCACAACCTGCACGTCGTAAACTACAGCGTGCCGGTGCGCGGCCAGTTTACGCTGGAGGCGTTGCGGCCGCATCTGTTCTCGATGCCGGATCGGCCCACCCTCATTCCTTATCGGACAAGCTACTACGCGCCGACGTGGGGGTTCTGCCTGCCGCACGCGCTGCTCGAAGCCCTGCCGGACCAGACGTACGAGGTCGTGATCGACTCCGAACTGCGCGATGGCTCCGTCACGCTGGGCGAAATCGTCATACCGGGGGAGACGGCCGAGGAAATCCTCATCTCCACGCACACCTGCCATCCCTCGCTGGCGAATGACAATCTGTCCGGGCTGGTAGTGTCGCTGCATCTGGCGCGCGCCATCGCCGCCGCGCCGCGCCGGTATACCTACCGTTTTCTCTACGGCCCGGGGACGATCGGCTCGATCCTGTGGCTGGCGCTCAATGAGGACAAGACCCGCAACATTCGCCACGGCCTTGTGCTTACCGGCATGGGCGATGACGGCCCGTTGACCTACAAGCGCAGCCGGCTGGGCGACAAGACCATCGATCGCGCCGCCCAGCATGTGCTGGAGACCTCCGGCGCGGCGGCGAATTTCATGGACTATTACCCTTACGGCTACGACGAACGGCAGTTCTGCTCGCCGGGCTTTGACCTGCCGGTTGGCCGCCTGTCGCGCACACCGCACGGCGAATACCCCGAGTATCACACGTCCGGTGACACGCCCGATTTCTTGAAACCTGACGCGATGGTGCGCAGCTTCGAGGCCGCGCTCGCCATCTTCGATGTGCTGGAACGGGACCGCATCGTGGTCAGCAACAATCCGAAGGGCGAGCCGCGTCTTGGCAAGCGGGGGCTGTACCGGCAGGTGGCCGGGCAGGCGAACGCCAAGCCGGACGAACTCGCGCTGCTGTGGATTCTTGCCTATGCCGACGGGCGCCATTCACTGCTGGACATAGCGGTGCGCGCGAAGACGCCGTTTGCCCGCATCGAGGCGGCGGCACGGGTGCTCGAAGCGCACGACCTGGTGACATCAGGGCCGATCGCAACCGGAGATGCACCATGAGCGCGGGTTCGAGGGATGACGCGTGGCGGCCGTCGCGCCGGGCGATCACCGCCGGCCTCGGCGCCACGCTGGGCGCCGGCTGTATGGCGCAGGCGCAGCCGGACAGCGCACTGATCGCCATGCCCGGCGTCACGTTTCCGTTGAAGCGCGTGGCTGGCCGGCGCTACATCGAGGACGCCGCCGGCAAGCCATTCTTTCTCAATGGCGATACCGCGTGGGGGCTTGTCGCCGGCCTGACGCGCGAAGACGCCGACGTCTATCTGCGTGACCGCGCGGCGCGCGGCATGAACACGGTGATGAGTTATATTCTGTGCCGGTATCACGCGCCCAACGCGCCGGCGAACATCTACGGCGCGCTTCCGTTCACGACCATGGTCGATTTCACGCGGCCGAACGAAGCGTACTTCGCGCATCTCGACTGGATCGTGGCGCGCGCGGCGGAGTTGAATCTGTTGCTCATCCTGTCGCCGTCGTGGCTGGGCGCCAAAGGCGAAATGGGCGGATTCTATCAGGAAATGCGCGCGGCGGGTCCCGATGCCATGCGCACTTACGGACGGTTCCTCGGCCATCGCTATCGCGCTGCGACCAACATCATGTGGCTGCTTGGCGGCGACTACAGCCCGCCGGAACGTGTGCTGGTGCGCAACATGGCGGAAGGGATCCGCGACGGCGGATCGACCGGGCTGCGCACGGTTCACTGCGCGCCCTATCAAAGTCCGCTCGACGTCTGGGGCGGCGAGAGCTGGCTCGATATCGACAATCTCTATTCGTACGGCTCCCTGTGGGAGAGCGCGCTGAAGGAGTACGCGCGGCCCGAGCGCATGCCGTACTTCATGGTGGAAAGCCTCTACGAGAACGAGAACTTCGCGGGGCGTGATGAAACGCGCATCCGTCGTCAGGCCTATGAATCCGTACTGGGCGGCGCCTTCGGTCACGTGCTGGGGACAGCGCCGATCTGGCATATCGGCGGCCCGGGCACGCGCGGCCGGCTGATCCCCAACTGGCCCAACTATCTCGACTCGCCGGGGTCGCGGGGGATGACGGTTTTTCGCGATCTGTTCGTGAGTTGTGCGTGGTGGAAGCTGCATCCTGACACGGACGGTCGCCTGCTCGACACGGCCAACGCCAGCGAGAACAAGGCGGTCGCCGCCATCGACGAAGAGCGGCGCCTGGCGATCTGCTATCTGCCGACAGCGGCGCCCGTGAAGGTGCGCCTGAATTTCTTCCCGAACCCCGGCCGTGTCGGCGCCACATGGCGCGATCCGGCCACGGGCGGCGCGCAGATCGCGCAGCCCGGCGCGCGCACCGGCGATGTGACCATGTTTACCCCGCCGGCGCGCAACGGTTCGGGGACCGATGACTGGACCCTCGTGCTGCGCGCGGACGCTTGAGCGTGGGCGCTGCAGCGGTACAGCCGGCAAGGTCGTTAACGATGCGCTTTCACCGGGGCGCGATCGGCGCTACCGATGGGCGTCGCGGCCCGGGAATTGCGGTTTCCGTCGATCAGGGCGGGCGCCGTCGCTGCGGCAGGCGCCGCCCTGCATGGATCCTGGGATGAGTATTCAAGCCTTCGAGGCCTCGAGAAACTTCATCCGCGCGCCGGCCGCCGAGGCCGCGCGTGGCCCGTTTGTGACGTTCAAGTGGCAGGCGTTTCTGGCGCTGTTCCTCCAGCGCATCGGCCTGAACCAGACCATCGGCGGGGTGCTCTATCCGCTGCCTCTCTCGCTCATCGCCATGCCCGCCGTGCTTGGATGGCTGATCGCCAAGGGCTGGGCAAAACCGTCACCGACGCGCATCGGGCTCTACTGCGCGCTCGTGGTCGGTGGCTGCATGAGCATGCTGTTTGCCCAGCACGGCGGCTCGGCGCTGTCGATGTACATGTATTTCGCGCTCTACATCTTCTTCCTGTTTCCGGTGGTGCTGGATGACGCCGCCTACCAGCGTTTCTTCCGGATGGTGGTGAAGCTGGGCGCAGCGATCTGCGTGATCGGCGTGGTGCAGTACCTCATTCAATACATCTGGCAGCCGTCGTTCCTGTTCAGCTGGCGCGATCTGATCGCGCCGGAGTTTCTGATCGAGTACAACACGCTCAACTGGACTACCTGGGGCAGCGGGATATTCAAGGCCAACGGCTTCTTCCTGATGGAAGCGTCGTGGCTGTCGCAGCTGGGCGCGCGCACGATGCTCATCGCGGTCATCATGCTGCGCGATCCGCGCTACCTGATCCCGTGCGGCCTCGCCATGCTGGCGTCCTATTCCGGCACAGGCATCCTGCTGTTTGCGCTCTTCGG
>JANNVF010000462.1:0-12727 GCA_031414315.1 Hyphomonadaceae bacterium
CGCTGGAGCGTCTGCTGGAGGATCGCCTGACCATGATCATGGTCAGCGAACGCTGGCTGGAAGACGGCAATTTCGCGAAAGGCCCCGCGCTGTTCTTTGCCGGCGTGCCGGAGCCGATGCGCGAACACGTCATGAGTGGCGCCCGCGCGCAGATTCGCGACATGCACGTCGCGCATGGACTCGGGCGCCATTCGCGCGAGGAGCGGATGACGCTGGCGGAATGGGACATCGCCGCGGTGGCGCGATCGCTGGGCGAGAAGCCCTACCTTTTCGGCCGCGCGCCGACGGCGGTGGATGCGGTGGCGTATGGTGTTCTGGCCGCGTGCGCCACGCAGTACTTCGAGACGCAGCTCGCGGGCCTCGTGCGGGCGCACCCGAACCTGATGGATTTCATCGGGCGGATGGAGGCGCGCTACTTCGCCGAAGCGACCTGGCCGGCGATGGCGGCGTGAGCGTGACGTTTGGGTGAGGGGCGTGAGGTCACGCGCCTCACGCCAGCGCCGCCGCAATCTCCGCCGCCAGCTTGCCCGCCACGTCGGTCTTGGCCATCTGCGGCCAGCGCGCCACGCCGTCGGCGCGGATGATCATCACTTGGTTGGCGTCGCCGCCCATCACGTCGCCGCTGACATCGTTGGCGACGATCCAGTCGCAGCCCTTGCGCGCGAGCTTGGAGGTGGCGTGCGCCTCCACGTCGTTGGTTTCCGCCGCAAAGCCGACGACGAGACGCGGACGCCGCGCGCCGGCTTTCGACAGCGTGGCGAGGATGTCGGGGTTTTCGGTGAGCGCGATCGGGGGAGGGCCGTCGGCGCCTTTCTTGATCTTCTTCGTCGCGCGCGCTTCCGGTCGCCAGTCGGCGACGGCGGCGACGCACACCGCCGCATCCGCCGGCAGGTTCGCCTCGCACGCGGCCAGCATCTGCTGGGCGCTTTCCACACGCACCGTCTGCACGCCGAACGGATCTGCGAGCGCCACCGGTCCCGCGATCAGCCGCACATCGGCGCCGAGCCGCGCGAGCGCCTCGGCGATCGCGAAGCCCTGCTTGCCGGAGGAGCGGTTGGAGATGAACCGCACCGGGTCGATGGGCTCGAGCGTCGGCCCCGCAGTGACCAGCACGCGCCGCCCCGCCAGCGGACGGCCGATCTTGCGCGTCTCGTAGAACGTCAGGATCGCGGCGTGAATTTCCTCCGGCTCCGCCATGCGGCCCGGCCCGAACTCACCGCACGCCATGGCGCCCTCGTCGGGGCCGATCATGTGGACGCCATCGGCCTTGAGGCGCGCGACGTTGCGCTGCGTGGCCGCGTGCAGCCACATGCGCACGTTCATGGCCGGCGCCATCAGCACAGGCTTGTCGGTCGCCAGCAGCGTAGTGGAGGCGAGATCGTTGGCGATGCCGTTCGCCGCTTTCGCCATCAGGTCCGCCGTCGCGGGCGCGACGACGACGAGATCGGCGGACCGCGACAGTTCGATGTGGCCCATCTCCGCCTCGTCGGTGAGGCTGAAGAGCTCGGCGTAAACCTTGTCCTCGGTCAGCGAGCCCACCGAGAGCGGCGTCACGAACTGCGCACCGGCGCTGGTCAGGATCGCGCGGGTGCGGATGCCGGATTTCGCCAACAGGCGGATCAGCAGCAGGCTCTTGTAGGCGGCGATGCCGCCGCCAACGATCAGCAGCACCCGGCGCTCGGTGGTGTGGGTGACCCGGTCGAGGGTCGGCCCTTCCGAGGCCGCGCGCGCCGCGCCGCCCTGCAGCCGCTCGTATTCCGCCTCCGACAGCACCACGGCGCTCTCGTTGCGCCGCCGCACCCGCTGCGGGCCCTCGGTGAGCGCCCGGGTCATGAGTTCGCTGAACCGGTTCTTGGCTTCGGCGACCGCCCAGTCGTCGGCGCCAGGCTGCGGGGGCGTGGTTTTGTCCATGTTGGACATATAACATGCGGCCCGCCCGTCCGCCATGGGCCTGATGGGTCTCAGCGCTCCGGGGGCAGGGACAGGGAGGCTTGCCCGAACGCGTAGCGCCAGCCCCGCGCGGTGCGGACGTAGGTGTCGGAAAACCAGAGCCGGCGATCGAACGTCTCGCCGGACTTCCGCGTGCCCTTGAGCCAGAGCCGGGCGGTGACGATGGCGGTGTCGGGCCCATAGAGGCGCACCGTCTGGGTGCCGGGATCCTCGACCTGCTTCTCGTAGTCGATGTCGCGGTCGCGCGCCGAGGCGAGGATATCGGCGCGCGTGTAGACCGTGCCGGCGCCGACCACGAGCATCATGTCGTCGTGCAGGATGGCGGCCATCGCGTCGGCGTCGTTGCGCTCCACGGCGGCCTGGTAGGCGGTGTCGAGCGTGGCCACCGCGCGGCGGTCTGCATCGGGGCTGGCCAGTGCGGGGGCGGCGCTCATGAGGAGCGCCGAGGCGGCAAGCGTCGCGGTGCGAAGAGACATGGAACATCCGTGTGCATGGTCGCCACGCCATAGCGGGCCTGCCGCCCGGCGTGCTTGCACTATCTTGCGAATTTTCTGGTGGTCAGCTCGCGAGACGGGATGGCGCATGGCCGTAGCGTTGCGCGAACGTCCGGCTGAAATGGCTCAGGTTGTTGAAGCCGCATGCGAAGCAGGTCTCGGTCACGGACCGCCCATCGCGCAGCATTCGTCGCGCCGCGCGCAGGCGCGCGTCACTGAGGTACCGGTGCGGCGGCTGGCCCACGAGCTGGGCGAACACGCGCGCGAAATGGAACATGCTCATGCCGACGGAACGCGCGAGGTCCGACACGGTGTGCGCGTGATCGTACGTGGCGTCGAGGCGTTCGCGCGCGGCGTGCACGCGCTCGGCGTACCAGTTCAGCTTGTGTTCACTGTAGAGCGGCGCTGCGGCTGCGTCATGCGGTCGGAAGATCTCGGTGGCGCAGTACTCAGCCAGCATCGGCGCATCTTCGCTGACAGCGCGCCTGAGGCCCCAGCGCAGATAGCGCAGCCGGTTGCTGACCGCCAGCACGGGACGGCCGGCGCGGCCCCAGCTCCGAGCGGGATCGAAATTGTCATCGCCGGCGGCGAGATAGGTGAGCGAAAGGCAGGTGTCGTTGAAGCCAGGCCCTTCAAAGGCGGCGCGAAAGCGCATGCCCGGATGGCTCAGCATCACGTCGCCCGGCGCCACGCGCCAGCGGCTCTCTTCGACGTGGAGATCAAACGTCCCGTCCTCCACGAAGCTCGCCATGAACGCGCCCGCCGTTTCCTCGTAGGGCTGGTCCTCATGGTCGGCCGGATGATCGAAGCGATGTACGCTGATCTCGTCGGATCGCCAGAGGGGAACGATGCGCGCCATCCGGCCACGATAGCAAAACCCTGGCGCGTCATCCAGCAGTGGCGGCGAGCGCGGCGCGTTCGGCCAGGACGCGTCGCCGCGCGGTCCCGCGGGTCACCGCGAACTGGATCACGAACAGGATGATTTTCGACACGACGGGAAAAATGCCGACGTACGCCACCCACCAGGGCGTGAACCACACCGCGATCACGAGGTTCGCCGCCGCCGTGACGAACATCAGCGCGGACCACACGTAGCCGAACACGGTGGTGACATCCTCGACGTAGCCGACGCCCCTCGGCGGGATGTAGCGGATCATCCAGCCGCGCTGCAGCATCACCACGCCCACGGCGGTGTAGATGACGGAGGGTTTGGCCATCACGAACCGCGCGTCGTGCGTGAGCATGGTCGCCGCGCCTGAAATCACGACGAGCGCGAGGCTCAGCCATTGCAACGCGGCGATCGGTTTGCGCCGCACGATCTGCACGGCGATCACGGCGACGCTGACCGCGACGCCGACGGCGGCGGCAGTCGCTGGGTCCACCTTCAGCGCCAGCAGGATGATGAAGAAGATCGAACCGAGAAAGTCGAGGATGAGCGGGCGGGCGGCGTGCAGGAAAGTGTCCATCTGGCCTTCGTCTCCCGACGGGAAGTCGGCGAGGCGCTACCGCGTCTTCGCTTCCGCCGATGCAGGCCGCGTGGGCTCCTGCGTGCGTGGTCCGTTGGACACCATCAGCGTCAGCATGGCCAGCACGCCGGCCATCGCGCCGACCCAGAAGTGGCGCCACTGGAACGGCACGCGCTCCGGAGACTGCGCGCCGTTGCGGATGGAGTTGGCGGCGCCCTCGAGTGCGGCCAGCGTCTGCGGCAAGCGGCGCAGCGCCGCAAAGCCGCCGCCGGCTTCGTCGATGGCGCGGCGCGCAGTCGATTCCGCGCCCAGTTCGCGCCGCACCCAGCGCTCCACGATCGGGCGCGCGGCGCTCCACATGTCGTGGCGTTCGTCGAGCGTGCGCGAGACACCCTCGACCTGCACCATCGTCTTCTGCAGCAGCACGAGTTCCGGCCGCAGGTGCATGCCGAACATGTGCGTGACATCGAAGAGCTGCAGCAGCAGCCGGCTCATCGACATCTGGTCGGCGGTTTTCGAGAAGATCGGTTCGCCGATTGCTCTCAGAGCCTGGGCGAATTCCTCCACCGTGAAGCGTTCCGGCACGTAGCCCGCCTCTGCGTGCACTTCCGCCACACGGCGATAGTCGCGGCGCAGGAAGCCGTAGAGGATTTCCGCGAGATAGCGCCGTTCCTTCGCGCCGATCCGGCCCATGATGCCGAAGTCGACGATCCAGAGCTTGCCGTCCTTGCCGTAGATGAGGTTTCCCTCGTGCATGTCGGCGTGGAAGAAGCCGTGGTCGAGGGCGGCAGCAAGGAAGCCGCGCGTCACCGCGATGGCCAATGCGGGCAGGTCGGCGCCGGCGGCGCGCAGGCCCGCGACATCGGTCAGCGGCGTGCCGTCGATCCACTGCATCGTCATCACGCGCTTGGATGAGCGCGACCAGTCGATTTCCGGCACGTTGAGGAAGCCGTCCTTCTCGGCGACTTCCTTGAACTCAGCGCCCGCGCCCGCCTCGAGGCGCAGGTCGAGTTCGCGCATCAGCGACACCGACACCGTCTCCACGAACTGCACCGGCTCCAGCCGGCGCGAGGAGGGGACGAACGTCTCGATCAGGCGCGCGCCGAAGTGCAGCGCGCCCATTTCCTTGGCCATCTTCTTTTCGATGTTCGGCCGCAGGATCTTCACCGCCACCACGCCCTGACGCGGCAGCCGCGCCTGGTGGACCTGCGCGATGGAGGCGGCCGCCATGGCTTCGGAGAAGTGTTCACCGAAGAGATCGACGACGACGCCGAACTCGGAGTTGATCGTGTCCATCGCGCGCTCGCGCGAGAACGCCGGCAGGCGGTCCTTCAGGCGGCCGAGATCGTGGGCGGCGGTGACGCCGATGATGTCGGCGCGGGTGGCCAGGAACTGGCCGAACTTCACGTAGGCGGGCCCGAGCCGCTCCAGCGCCTTGGCGAGACGTTCGCCCGGGGTCTGGCCGCGCGGCGGGCGGGCGAAGAGGCGCAGCGTCCGGCCGATCGCCTGCACCCAGAGCGGGGTCCGGTCCTGGTATTCCTGCGGCAACAGCACGTCGTAGCGCATGAGCGTCGCCGCCATCCGCGTCAGTCGCCAGGTATGCCCGACAGAATCCAGCATCTCAGTTCTTCATGCCCCAGTGCAGCGCGACCACGCCGCCGGCGAAGTTGCGCCAGCCGACCCGGCCGAATCCGGCCTTTCGAATCATGCCAGCAAAGGTTTCCTGATCCGGAAACCTGCGAATGGATTCCACGAGATAGCGGTAGGCGGCCTCGTCATTGGCCACCAATTTGCCGATCCGGGGGATCACCTGGAAGGAATAGGCGTCATAGAGGCCGCCCACGCCCCCAATCGCCATCCGGGAGAACTCAAGGCAGACAAAGCGCCCACCGGGTTTCAGGACCCGGTAAGCATCGCCCAGGGCCTTCTGGACGTCGGTGACGTTCCTGATGCCGAAACTGACGATGTAGGCGCTGGCCATGGCGTCACCGAAGGGCAGGGACTCGGCGTTTCCGGCCTGCCATTCGAGGCCGTCCTCACCTCGCCGCCGACCCGCCTCCAGCATTTCCTCGTTGATGTCGCTGACGATGATCCGGGCCGGTTCGCCGCCGCGACGGCCGATGGCGGCCTCGACGCGCTTCTTGATCCGCCGGGCGATGTCTCCGGTGCCACCGGCAATATCGAGGATGGTTTCACCCGGCTGCGGGTTCAGCTTGGCGACCGCTGCGTCCTTCCAGATCCGGTGCATGCCCCCCGACATGAGGTCGTTCATCAGGTCGTAACGGGAGGCGACCCGGTCGAACACGGCGCGGACCCGGTCGGCCTTCTCGGCGGCGGGCACATTCTCGAAGCCGAAGGAGGCGAGGTCGGGGGAGGGATCGTTGTGGGCCATGGGCCAGACATACCGCCCATGGCCGGGAGGGGCCAGCAGACACAACGGCGCGTCCGGGCGGGGATACGGCCGACCTCCCTGTGTGCGGCGGCGTACCGACAGTGGATAACTCGTTTGGTAGCGTGCGCGATGACACACGGACGACCCGACTGGATCATCTACCTCTCAGGCGCCGTGGTTGTGTTTGTCGCCCTCTGGGGCGCCTTCCTCTTTCTGCTCGTCCCCGCGTCTTGAATAACGGCCCCGGTTGAACCGGGGCCTTTTTTTTCATGCGGCGTCGCCCTGGCTAGAGCGGTCCTTCGCTGTCGCGCGGCTTCTTCTTCCTGGATTTGGTCCAGACCACGCCCGGAAAGCCTTTGAGCGGCGCCAGCGGCTCGCCCATGTACGTCCATTCCTGCCGCTGCTCGATGGCCACGTGGTAGAGCGGCTCGCGGCCCGTGCGGGTGTCGAACAGCGCGCGGGGGATGTTGACCATCTCCGGCGCGCGCGGGCGCTCGTAGATCAGCGGCGTGCCGCAGTGGGTGCAGAAGCTGCGCGCGTAACCGCTCTCGTCCTCGAAGCGGCTGATGGATTTGGCGCCCTTGGCCACGCGGACGCGGCTGCGATAGCATCCGACATACGTCGCGTACGCGGCGCCGTGCGCGCGGCGGCTGTTCTCCGAGTGATCGTGCCAGGCCCAGCGCGCCGGCACGCTGATCTTCAGCGCCACCTTTCGGCACAGACAGCGTGCGGCGGCGCTTTTGGCGAACGGCGCGGCGGGTTTCCTTGCGGTGCTGGCTGTCGCCACGTGTCGTCTCCGTGTTGACTGCTTTGGGCCATCGGACCGCAATAAATTCAAGCCGCTGCGCGATGGCAGGTATTTGACTTTTCGAACCGTGCGCCGTCAGTCAGCCGCGATGCCTGAACTCCCCGAAGTCGAAACCGTCAAGCGCGGCCTTGCGCCGGTGCTCGACGGCGCGCGTATCGCCCGCGCCGAAGCGCGGCGACCGGACCTGCGCTTTCCGCTGCCGGACAGATTCGTCGCGCGGCTGAAAGGCGCCCGCGTGCTGGGGCTGACGCGGCGGGCGAAGTATCTGCTGGCGCCGCTGGATACCGGGGAGACGCTGGTGTCGCACCTCGGCATGTCGGGGCGCTTCACGATCGTGGATGCGCGCGCGCAACCGGGCGCGTTCACCTACGCAACGCCGCCCGACCCGAACCACACGCATGTGGTGATCGAGACCGAGACCGGTGTGCGCGTGGAATACAATGATCCGCGCCGTTTCGGGTACATGGACCTCATCGCGTCCGATGCGCTCGACACGCATCCGTACTTCGCCGGCATGGGACCGGAGCCGCTGGGCAACGCATTCGATGCGGGCCATCTTGCGATGGCGTTTGTAGGCAAGACGCAGAGCGTGAAGGCGACGCTGCTGGATCAGCGCATCGTGGCGGGGCTGGGCAACATCTATGTGTGCGAGGCGCTGCACCGCGCCGGCATTTCACCGAAGCGCGCGGCGGGCCGCATCGCGCGGCCACGACTTGAAGTGTTGGCGCAGATCATCCGCGACGTGCTGAACGAAGCGATCGAAGCGGGCGGATCGACCCTGAAGGACTACGCGCAGACGGATGGCGCGCTCGGCTATTTCCAGCACCGCTTCCGCGTGTACGGGCGGGAAGGGGAGCCGTGCCTCACCTGCGGGACGCTGATCGCGCGCGTTGTGCAGGCGGGCCGATCGACGTTCCATTGCGCGAAGTGCCAGCGGTAGGCGTTCGACGTCGTCCAGAGCGTCATCACTTCGCGCCGGACTTTGGCGGCGCTGGCGAACGGGCCTAGTGTGGCAGGATGATTCCTCTGTTGCGCACCCTTGTCCTGTCGTTGGCGCTCGCCACGACGGCGCATGCAGACACCCGCTTCCTTGCGGTGCTCGATGACGTTCCCTTGGCGCCGGGGCTGACGGAGCGCATCGATTCCACATTCACCTTCGCCGCGCCTGAAGGCCGCATCGCGGAAACCACCGCCATCGGCGCCACGGAGGAGGGCGCGGTGCGGGCGTACTATCGCGCGGCGTTGCCGGCGCTCGGCTGGGCGCTCGATGGCGACGCTGCGGTCATGACCTTCGCGCGCGGGCGCGAGCGGCTGACGCTGGTGTTCGTGCGCGCGTCGCAAGGGGGGTCTGACGGCGCGCTGAGCGTGCGCTATAGGGTCATCGCGCGGCCGGCCTCGCTCGCGCTCGATTAGGAAAGACCGATGGATCTCAAGACGCTGATCGTGGAGCGCCACGGCGCCGTGGCGCTGGTGAAGCTCAACCGGCCGCAGGCGCTGAATGCGCTCAACAGCGAGCTTCTGTCCGAGCTGGATGGCGTGCTGGCGCAGCTCGACGCCGATGCGGGCGTCGGCTGCATCGTCATCACCGGCTCGGAGCGTGCGTTCGCCGCCGGCGCCGACATCAAGGAGATGTCCGACAAGTCGTTCGGGGAGATGTACGCGTCGGACTTCTTCGGCGACGCAGATCGCCTGGCGCGGTGCAGGAAACCCACCATCGCGGCGGTCGCGGGCTTCGCGCTGGGCGGCGGCTGCGAACTGGCCATGATGGCGGACTTCATCATCGCGGCCGATACGGCGAAGTTCGGCCAGCCGGAGATCAAGCTCGGCGTCATCCCAGGGATCGGCGGCACGCAGCGGCTGGTCCGCGCGATCGGCAAGGCCAAGGCCATGGATCTCTGCCTCACCGGGCGGATGATGGATGCGGCGGAGGCGGAAAAGTCCGGCCTCGTCGCCCGCGTGGTGCCCGCCGACAAGCTGATGGAGGAAGCGCTGGCCGCCGCCGCCACGATCGCCGGCTTCTCGAAGCCCGCCTTGATGGTGTGCAAGGAGGCGATCAATCGGGGTTTCGAGTCGACACTGTCGGAGGGCGTGCGCTTCGAGCGGCGCGTGTTCCACAGCCTGTTTGCGACCGAGGATCAAAAGGAGGGGATGGCCGCGTTCATCGCCAAGCGGCCTCCCGTGTTTGCCGATCGCTGATCGTCGTTGACCGCCGCCACCGGCGCCGATATACCCGCCGGCTCTTCAAGACCCATTCCGTTCCAGAGTCGAAACATGGCCAATACCTCCTCCGCCAAGAAAGCGATCCGCAAGATCGCGCGCCGCACGGCGGTCAACACGGCCCGTCGCTCGCGCGTGCGGACCTACTGGCGGAAGGTGGAAGAGGCCCTGGCGGCGGGCGACGCGACAGCCGCCACGTCGGCGATGGCGACTGCTGAGTCCGAGACCATGCGGGCGGTGTCCAAGGGCGTGCTGCACCGGAACACGGGTGCACGGAAAGTTTCGCGCCTGGCCCAGCGGGTCAAGACGCTCGCCGGCGCACGCTAGGCGCATTTGACTACACCCAAGGTTGAACGTAGCGTGCGTCAGCGATGACGTGCGCCTTTTGCGTTCCGTGTACGGAGCAACATTTACAAATAATTTACCATACTTTCGGGCTGTTTTTTGCAGTGAGCCCGGGACCACCCCGACCCCTTGGGCGACAAGGAATCTGGACTCAAGAAGAAATTCCGACCAACTTTAAACGCCATATGTATCAACGATTTTTCACAGCAAGCCCCCAAAATTCACGCGCTTGACCCACGCGCAAAAGGGGAATTACTTCGGGACAGATTGGGGCTGAACCACTTCGTACACTGAGTTCGTCGGGCTGATGGAACTCCGTGGCGCGTTCGCTAGAAAGCGATTCACGTAGAGGTTGTGCTTTGCCCTGTTTCCCGGGCCGTTCACGCGGCCGCATCGAGATCCGAGGGGCAAATGGATCGAGACTCACACCACGCACTCACGTCGTTTGGCGATTCCGGCGGGCCGATGGAGACCCGGCGCGCCTGGCTCCTCAGCAAGAAGGAACTGCGCACGCAGTTCGGGGAGAGCACGTACCAGTCGTATATCGAACCGCTCGATTTCGCGCTTGAGGAGAACGACGAGCGCGTCTTCCTGGCCCGCAACGGCGGCACCCAGTCGATCTGGCTGAACGAGAAAGCCAAGGAGCACATCGCCCGGCGGATGAGCGCGCACACCCGCGTCTACAAGCCGATCCGCATCTGCGTCATGCGCGAGCTGTCGGCGCTGGCGCTGGAGGCCGTGCAGTCGCGGCCCGTCGAGCCGGCGGCGCTGGAGATCATCCCCGCCACGCTGGCCAAGCCGACCTGGAAGGGCAATTTCGAGACGCTCTGCGAAGGGCCCGCCAACAGCAAGGCCGTGATGCTCGGCCATCTGATCGCGGCCCGCTCCGCCGGCCTGCGCATGGTGCTGTTCCGGGGCGAGCCGGGCGTCGGCAAGACGCTGCTGGTGGAAGCCATCGCCAACGCGGCGACGCAAATGGACCCCGACCTGCGGGTGCGGCTGATCAACGGTCAGCGCTTCACCGAGGACTTCGTCGATGCGCTGAATCGCAAGCGCGATACCTCGGCGTTCAAGGCCTACGTCCGCGAGGCCGATCTCCTGATTATCGACGACGTGCCCCGCGTCGCCGGTCGCAAGCACACCGAGGAAGAACTCTACGACGCGATCATCTCGGTCTGGGACCGGGGCGGCTTCGTGGTGCTGACCGCCGTCACCGGCCAGTCCGGCGTCGCGGCGTTCGGGGATCGCCTGGCCCATCATCTGAAGTGCGCCACCGAGTGCGAGATCGCGTTGCCGGACGAAGACCTCCGCCGCCGCATCCTCAATGTGCGCGTGAGCCACTACGCCGACGAACATCCAGGCTTCACCGTCGCGCCCGACGCGCTCGACATGATCGCCGCCAAGATGCCGGTGTCTGGCCGGGAACTCGACGGCGCCGTGGGCCAGCTCATGCTGGAATGGCTCGCCAGCGATCGCGGACCGGTCCATCTGGACGCGGCCGAAACCGCGCTCCGGTCACGGATTTCCGAGCGGGAGCGCAAGGTCACGGCGGACATGATCAAGGCCGCCGTGGCGCGCCACTATCATATGTCCGTGGCCGAGCTTTTGCGGAAAACCCGCGAAAAGGCGGTTTCGCATCCCCGTCAGGTCGCCATGTACTTGTGCGCCAGGCTCACCACCCTCAGCTTGCCGAATATCGCCCGGCTGTTCGGTGGGTACGATCATACCACCGTTCTGTATGCAAAGCGGATCGTCGCCAAGAAGCTGCCAGACAGCGCGGAACTGCGCGGCGACGTGGAGGAGATCATGAAGCTCCTGCGCCAATGGCCGCCGGCCAACAACAACTGAGCGGCCCGTGCGCCCGGTCTGCGGACGCCCGGGAGGCTTCCGCAGACGCTTCATTCTGCTACGTTCTGGCCCCGCGCGACGATTGAGTCGCGCGGGCGCTTCTTTGTAGGAAGGGGCGGGGCCAGAACAGACGGATGCGTCCATGCGGTTGACGATCGAGCGCGCCGCGCTCCTCAAGGCGCTTACCCACGTTCAGAGCGTCGTCGAAAGACGCAACACGATCCCGATCCTGTCCAACGTGCTGCTGAGCGCACAGGACAGCGCCCTGCGGCTGACCGCGACCGATCTCGACATCGAGATTTCCGAGGACGCGTTCGCCGACGTGGAGCGAGCCGGGTCCACCTCCGCGCCGGCGCAATACCTGTACGATTTCGTGCGCAAACTGCCTGACGGCGCGCAGATCAAGCTCGATCTCGGCGGCGACGATCAACGGCTCTCGGTGTGGGCCGGCAAGGCGCGGCTCAACCTGCCGGTGCTGCCCGCGCAGGACTTCCCGGTGATGCCGGTGGACGCACTGGCCACGCGCTTTGAAATCCACCCCGGCGAGCTGAAACGCCTGATCGACAAGACGCGCTTTGCCATCTCCACCGAAGAGACGCGCTACTACCTGAACGGCATCTACCTGCACACGGCGGTGACCGATTCCGGCCCGATGCTGCGCGGCGTCGCCACCGATGGCCACCGCCTTGCGCTGGCCGATGCGCCTGCGCCGGATGGCGCACAAGGCATGCCGGGCGTGATCGTGCCGCGCAAGACGATCGCTGAACTGCGCCGCCTGCTCGACGATGCGAGCGGCCCGGTGGAGATCGCCGCGTCCGACCAGAAGATCCGTTTCCAGCTCGGTGACGCGGTGCTGACGTCGAAGCTGATCGATGGGTCGTTCCCGGAGTACGCTCGGGTCATTCCGAAGGGGAACACCAAGATCCTGCGGGTGGAGAACAAGGCGTTCCGCGAGGCGGTGGATCGGGTCGCGACGGTGTCTGCCGAACGCTCGCGCTCGGTGAAGATGGCGCTCGATGGCGATCGTCTCACGCTTACCGTCAACAACCCCGACGCTGGCCTCGCCACCGAAGGCGACTTTGCCGAGGTTGTTGCCCGTAGCCGTCGGTCCGCGAGCAACAATCCGTTCGCCCAACTCTCGGGTGACGTGTCGGTGGAATCACTGTTGGCCGAGCCGTACATCGCAGCCCCGCTGCGGGCCGCGGAC
>JANNVF010000463.1:0-5987 GCA_031414315.1 Hyphomonadaceae bacterium
CGGCCGCTCACCGTACCTTACGGCGCCGGCGTATCCGTCCGGTGGCGGCGGGCTGCTCTCGACCGCGCACGACTACGATCGCTTCTGCGCCATGCTGCAGAATGACGGCGTCCTCGATGGCGTGCGCGTGCTGTCGCGATCGACCGCGCGGCGCGCGCACGCCAATCTCCTGCCATCCGGCGTGATCGCGGAAGGCGGCATGAAGTTCGGCGCCGGCATGGGGATCACTTCAGCGGCGAACGCCATCGCCGGGCAGGAGCCGGTGGGTTCGTATGGCTGGGCAGGCGCGGCAGGCACCATGATGTGGATCGACCCCGCGCATCGACTGTCGGTGGTGATGATGACCCAGTACATGCCGTCGAACGCGTATCCGATCTGGTCGGAACTCAAGCGCGCCGTGTACGCCGATCTTTCGGCGTGAGCGCCGCAACGAGGAATTTCGTGTCGCTTCAGATTGTCCCGGACGCCGCCGCGTACGACGCGCCGCTGGAGGGTGTGCTTACCGCCGCGTTCGGCCCCGGCCGGTTTGCGAAGGTGAGCGAGCGCGTGCGTGAGGTCGCGTCGCTTGATCGTCGTCTTTCCCGGGTCGCGCTGCGTGGAAACACCGTTGTCGGCTGTTGCCGCATCTACCGCATCAGTGTTGGTGACGTTCCGATGCTGTTTCTGGGGCCGCTGGCCGTCGCGCCCGACGCGCAGGGCGAGCGCCTCGGCGGCGTTCTCGTCGAATCCTCGCTCGACGCGTGCGCGGCGACGGACGCGCACGGCGTCGTCGTCGTCGGTCAACCACGCATGTTCGCGCCGTTCGGCTTCGTGGAAGTTCCCAAGGATCGCGTGCGCATGCCCGGTCCGGTGGAGGCGCGTCGCCTGCAGTGGGTTGCATTGCGCGATGGCGGGCTCGAAACGCTGCGCGGCGCCGTTACAGCGCCTCGCGCCGCCAGCTGAACATCAGCAGCAGCAGGCCCGCGATCGCCCACACCACGCCCGGTCCCAGCGGCTCCGCCGCCGACGCGCGCACGGTGTAGGCGCCCTTGCGCTCCAGCCCGATCCAGCCTGCGCCATGTGCGCTCGCGCCGCGCTCGATACGGCGCACGTCCGGCAGGCGTTCCGCGCGCTCACCGACAAACGTGATCGCGCCGCCGGACGCCTGCGCCACAGGTTTGAGGATGTCGTCGGTCGCATCGACGGCCGCCGCTTCCTTTGGATTAAGCGGTCCTACCGCTGCGAATGCACGGAGGTTTCCCTGCCGCGCTTCGTACAATCCCTGTTCGCTCGTCGGCGCGGTGGCGCGGTAGAGGCCCGGCGCGATTTCCGCGAACGGTGCGTTCGTCTTCACGCCCTTGGGATCGACGATCTCCACCGCGCCGGGCGCAGCACCCAGCGTGGCGCGCTCGGCGGTGACGCCCTCCGGCGTCGCGCGCAGTGAAAGGCGTTCGTCGTCGAGTTCAGGTTCTTGCATCAGCCAGTGCGCGAGCCGGCGCAGCAGTTCCGCATGCGGGCCGCCGCCGTCGTAGCCTCGCGCCCACAGCCACGCCTGATCGGACCACAATTGCGCAACACGCCCGCGCCCCGCACGGCCCAGCACCAGCAGCGGCTTTTGATTGACGCCCGACATCACGACCTGGCCAGAAGAGGCGCGCGCGTCGATCTCGCGCGTCCAGCGGCCCCAGCTTTCCGGGTTGGGCAAACCGCGCGTCACCGGATGGCGAAGACCAAGCGCCGTGACGGCAGGGCGATAGGGTTGTTCGACGATCTGTCCGGTCGGCTGCGACGGCAGGACGGCCGCCAGCGGTGTCTGGAACACGCTGTCGTAGCCCGCGTCCGACGGCCCCGCGACCACGAGTAGCGCGCCGCCCGCTTCGACGCGTTGCGCGATGTTCTCGAAGTACGCCGGCGGCAGGATCGCGCGTCGGCGATAGCGGTCGAAAATGATGAGGTCGAACTCCTTCAGCTTGTCGACGAAGAGTTCGGTGGTCGGAAACGCGATGAGCGCGAGTTCTTCCAGCGGCGTGAAGTCCTGCTTTTCGGGCGGCCGCAGAATGGTGAAGTGGACGAGGTCGACGCTGGGATCGGACTTCAGCAGGTTGCGCCAGACGCGCGCGCCGGCGTGCGGCTCGCCGGTGACCAGCAGCACGCGCAGACGATCGCGCACACCGGCAAGCTCGAACGCCGCACGGTTGTTGGCCAAGGTGATTTCCTTCGGGCCGGCCGCCGCCTCGACCACCACCATGTTGGCGCCGCGCTTCGGCGTGATGATGTCGACGCGGAACGGACGCCCGGCAATGGCGGAGGCGCGCCGCACGATCTGCCCGTCGATGGAGACGGTGACGGGCACGGCAGCGTCATTCTGCGGATCATCCACTCGCGCCTCGATGGAGATGCGATCACCGACGATGCCGAACGCGGGCGCCGAAAGCAGTTCGAGCCGCCGATCGCCCCGGCCGGGATCGCCGACGATGAGGGTGTGGATGGGACCGAGCCCCTTCAGGCGGCGCAGGTCCTCCGGCACGTCAGACACTTGCCCATCCGTCAGCAGGATCGCGCCGGCGATGCGGTCGCGCGGCGCATCGGCGAGGGATTCTTCGAGTGCGGCGATCATCGCCGTGCCGTCCGGCCCGCCGCGCACTTCGCGCACGCGCACGTCGAGGCCTTGCTCGTTGGCCAGTTGCACCGCGAGTTTTTCGCCCGCCGCGCGCGCGGCGTCACGGCGACCCGCGAGGCCGAGGCTCTCGCTCTGGTCGATGATCAGCGTTGCGATGTCGGAAGCTGGTTCGCGCCGTTCGCGCACGAACATCGGCTGCGCGATGCCGACGAGGATCAGTAGAATGCCGAGCGCGCGCGACACCGGCGCCTTGCCGCCGCGCAGCACGTAGCCAAGCCAGAACAGCCCGGCGCCGACCGCCACCGCGATCAGCCATCCCCACGGTAGCCCGGGATCGAAGGCGATGCGGCCCGCCGTCACCGCCGCCGCTCCGGTTGCTCGCCCATGCGTTCCAGCAGCGCCGGCACGTGCACCTGGTCGGCCTTGTAGTTGCCGGTGAGCGCGACCATCACGAGGTTGATGCCGAAGCGCAGCGCCATTTCGTGCTGGCGATCCTCGATGCCGGCGGCAGGGCGTCCCGTGCCGTCGGACACCCACGCCGTCGCCCAGTCGCCGTCCCCCACGAGCAGTGCGGCCACGCCGTCTCGGGATGCGGCCGCCGCAGCAGTTTCCGCGTAGATGCGCGCGCCGGAATAGCGGCCGGGAAAGCTGCGCAGCAGGTAGAACGCGCGGGTCAACACGTGATCGCCGCCGATGAGTTCGAGGGGGGGCGCATCGAGCCCCTGCAGCATGATCGCGGCGGGCCCGGGGGCGCCGCTGGCGGTGCGTGCGCGTGAACGCTCCGCGTCGCGGGTGTCGACAAACAGCATGCCGCCGAGGCGCATGTAGCGGTCTAGGCTGGCGATAGCGGCGTCGGACAGGCGCGTGGGCTGATCCGGTGCGAACCAGTAGAGGATTGGATAGGGCGAGAGATCGTCGCGCGCGGGATCGACGCCGATAGTGGCGCCGGGCTCGACTGCAGTGCGGTTGCGCAGTTCTTGCGCAAGCGAGTCTAGCCCCGCTTTCGCCGTGCGATCGGCGCGCGCATCGCCGGTCATGATGTAGGCAAGATGCAGATCGGCGGCGGGGTCGAGCGGTTGCGCGCGCGCGTCCGGCGCCATGGACACCGATACGAGCGCGATGAATGCGAGTGTCGCCGCGGTCGCTGGCGTGCGCCGCCAGTGCGGCATGCGTCCCGCCAGCGCCAGCGCCACGATGAGGTCGATGGCGAGCACTCCCAGCGCGAGCGCGAGAAGCCCGCCGCCGAGCGCGCGCGTCCGTGCCGCATCAAGGCCCGCCTGTGCGGTTCCGGATGGCAAGGTGAGTTGCGAGAACGTTTCGTCGGCGCGCACGGCGTCGATCGCCGCAGCGGTTCCGCCGGCGCGCGCATAGAGACCGGGCGGCGTCGCCGGTGACGCCGCAGCTGCGGCGAATATGTTGGCGGGGATCGGCTGCGCATCCACATCCGGCGCGCGCAAGGCGCCGAACCCGTCAAGCAGGCGTTCGGCGAGGAAGGGGCCACTTGCGTCACCGCCTTGTGCGCCGGTGTTGGCGCGGCCCGCGAAGGCCAGCGTGCGCTTGAGCATCTCCACGTACAGACCCGATAGCGCGAGGTCAGACCACTCCGGTCCGGCGGTCACGTGGAAGAGCACCACCAGGCCTTTGCCGCGCGGCGCCGCGGTGACGACGGAGGCCCCATCCGCAAGCCGCGCCCACACGCGCGCCTCGCGTTCGGAGGTTGGTTCCGCCAGCACCTGTCGGCGCACCGCCACTTCCGGCGGCGGTGTCAGGCCGAAGAACGGGCTCTCCTGCGGGAACGGCTGCAGGCCCTGTGGCTTTTCCCACGCCAGCGCGCCGCCCAGCGTGCGCGAGCCCGGCCGCAGCCGCACAGGCAGTGGCTCGTCGGCGTCGTTGGCGAGGCGCGGACCCGCGAAGCGCACAAGCAGGCCGCCCTTGTCGAGCCACGCGTCGATGGCGTTGCGTTCGGGCGCGGCAAGCCGGCTTGCGTCGGGGAGAATGAGCGCCTGCGCGCCCTGATCGATGAGTTGCCGCACGCCGCCGCGTCGCGCGGTTGCGAATGGCTGAATGGCGCGATCGACGTAGTGGAGTTCCGATAGCAGGGGCTGGCTCGATGAACCCTGATCGATCAACCCGACCAGCGCGCGTCCCGAGCCCGCCGGCAGAAGCCGCGTGGCGCCGGCGCTAGCCTCACCGACGATGCGCACCCGCGCGGCCCGCGCGGCGATCTCCGGCGGCAGCGCGATGCGCGCGCGCGCGGTATCGGCGCCGGACGGGAAGCGAAACTCCACGGCGCCGAGTGACCGGCCTTCGAGGGTCTCCGCCGCAATCGCGCCGACACCCCCGCCACCGGGCGCGCGGCGCACCTGGGCTTCGATGCCGTCCGCCGTTGCGCTCGCGTCACTCAGCGCGCGCACGGACCGTGGCGGCGTGCGCACCAGCAGCGGGCCGCGTTGCCTGAGCGCCTCCGCGAACGCGCGCGAACCATCGTCACCGATTCCGTCGGCGATCCACAGCACGCGACCGAACTTTCCCTGTGCGAGTTTCAGCCGTTCTAGCGCCACGGTGCGATCAGGTCGCCATGGCGCGGGATCAAGCCGGGCGAGACTCGCGCGCGCATCAGCCGCCGCCACAATGTCGGGCGCGACAGCGGGGGCGCGATCCGGGGTGGTGCGCAGCAGCGCGACGGATTGCCCGGTGCGTTCGGCTTCGGCGATGGCGCTTTCGGCGGCGGCTTTGGCGGCGGGCCAGAACGGCGCGCTGGTCCAGCCGTCGTCCACGACGATCAACGTTGGGCCGGCGCCGGCGTCGGCGGCCAACGCCTCTGGCGCAAGGCTGGGGCGCGCGAAGCCAAGTATCGCGAGCGCGGCGGCGAGCGCGCGCAGCAGCACGAGCCACAACGGCGCGCGACGGCGCGCCTCTTCCTCGGTGCGGATGCCGAGCAGGATGCGCAGCGGCGGAAACTGCACGCGCTGCGGCGCGGGAGGTGTCGCGCGCAGGAGCCAGAACAACGCCGGCAACGCGAGTAGCGCGAAGAGGGCTGCTGGCGCGGCAAAGAAGAGCGGCCCCCACGTCATCGCTGTTCTTCCAGCGCCGCGACCATCAGGCTGAGTGCGGGCGCGGCGCTGCGGTCGGTGCGGTGCAGGACGGCGATGAAGCCGTGCGCCTGCGCGATCGCGCGCATCGACGCCCGATGCGCGGCCAGACGGCGCGCGTATTCTTCCTGCGCGGCCTCAGCGCGACCGAACACCGCGTGCAGCGCGCCACCGCCCGGTTCTTCGAAGCGCGTGCGCCCCCGGAACGGAAAGTCCTCTTCCGCAGGATCGGCGATCATCAGCAGCACGCCAGTGGCGCCGACGGCGGACGCTTCGCGCAGCCGGTCTTTCCAGAC
>JANNVF010000464.1:0-1657 GCA_031414315.1 Hyphomonadaceae bacterium
GCACATCATGGCCGGCTTTCTGCGAGAGATGCCCGTGCCGGATTTGGTGAAGCACAGCCCCGACCGACTCGAAGCCGCAGTCCGCGCCTACCTTGCCGCTGCGCGCGAGTTTTCCGCGAAGCAGGTGGCGACCGCGACCAAGTCGAAGACACCTGCGAAAACTCGGCGCTCCACGAAATCGAACGCCAGCGGCGGCCAACTGCTTTTCGACGCCCTCGATCTCGATAGCCCCGAAGCGGTCACCGCCGCGCGCGAGCGGTTGCGCGCACTGCATTGGCGGGTGGATGCCGAAGTCCTGCGGCTCTACGCGTTGCCGCCGAAGATCGAGCGGGAGTTGCTCGATTTTTTCGGGGGGGTGCCGCGCGTTGGCGTGCCGTTTGTGCAAACGGAATACATTCCGCGCGGGCATCGCGACGTGCAGACCCTTGATGACTGGCTCCGCATCACCGATGAATGGGAGGCCACGGAGCAACGGCGCACCGCCTTGCTGGAAAAGGAATTCGCCGGGCGGATCGACTCGGCCGATGCGGACGAATTGAAAGACGTCACCCGCCTTCTGCGGTTGCGTCGGCGCACTTTCGCGCCGCTGCCCATCGCGGAGTTGGAGGTCTTCCGCGATAAGTTGAAACGCGAACAGGAATGGGAACCGCACAGCTCAAACGACTGAATCCTTTCGCCTACCCGGACCATCCGCATCGACGCCGACATGGCCCGCGCGGCTATCGCGACTACCGACAATATCGTCCGTGGCTGCGAGATGAGTTTTGTTTTCGCTGCGCCTACTGCCTGAAACGTGAAGTCTGGGGACCGACTTTCGGCGGCTACCATGCGGATCATTTTTTGCCGAAGGCGCATCACCCCGCGCTGGCGCTGGACTACGACAATCTCATCTACGCCTGCGCGCACTGCAATCTGGCCAAGAGCACGCAACTCGTTCCCGGCCCGTCCGCTATCGCCTACGGAAAGAGCCTCGCCGTGCAACCGAACGGCGAACTCGCCGCCCGCGACGCCGATGGTCGGCGTCTGATCAGCGCGCTCGATCTCAACTCGCCCGACTTCATCCACTGGCGTCTGCTCATGCTGGAGATCGCCAAGGCCGCATTGAAAAGGCCGAAGCTTTACCGCCTCGCATTCGGTTTCCCCAATGACTTGGACGACCTCTCAGCACTTTGCGAACCGCCGGACGGCAACACGCGGCGAGACGGGCTCGCGCGATCATTTTTTGAAATGCGTCGGCTGGGAAGTTTGCCCGACACATACGAGTAACCGTGGACAGGCTCGGCTCGGCGTTGACGCGGCGCGGTGGTCATGCCGAAAGCCACCGCCGTATTCGACGCCGACGACAGCCGCCTGAGCGGCGCGCTGGCGCGCATCAACGGCAAGATGCTCGCGCTGCAATCGCGGATTGCGAAGTTTGTCGGAGCGTTCCTCGCGGTCCGTGCGGTGGCGGGTGTCGTGATGGCGGCGAACTCAACGATCTCTCGGCCAATACCGGCATGGCGGTGGGTGATCTCGTCGTCTTGCAGCAGGAGTGCGCCAACGAGGCAAGACGGCCAAGGACAGCGGGCCGGTCTTTGGCAAGATGGCGAAGATGCTGAACAGCGATTCGGCGGCTGATACGGTGGCGAAGCTCGAAATCAAGCTGGAGGAGCTGAAG
>JANNVF010000465.1:0-3370 GCA_031414315.1 Hyphomonadaceae bacterium
CCTTCGTGCCGGTGCGCTTGGCGATCACGCTCCTGTACGTGACGTACTTTACTTCGGTCAGTAGCTCTCGGAGACGCATCGTCTCCTATTTAGGCTTTGTGGCGCTGCCAGTAGCCGACGAAATCAGGCGACGTCTTCTTCGTCAGCGCGAACCGCGTGATCAGCGTGAACTGCTCCGCGTTGTCCACGCGGCGGTTGTCCTCACGCCAGGACGACTCGTGGGCGTAGCGTTGCAGGTACGGACCGGCGACGTGGTGGTGATGCCCCATCTCTGCCCGGCGCATCCGTGAGTGGAAGCTCTCGGCAGCGTTGGTGCAGGCGTCGTCCACGCTGTAGCCGTCTTGATCGTGGTTGATCCGGCGCATCTTCGGCCCGTAGTGTTTGCCCACAGCGTTCCACGACGGCGCTTCGTCCGCGTGGACTTCCTCGGTGCCGTGACGGATGCGACCCACCACGAAGGCGCGGCTGTCAGCTTCGCTTTTGAACACGCCGGTCACTGACTGACCATCGGGGCCACGCTCACGGACGACAACGACGACCATACGCTTGCCGTTCTGGTTCTTCGCCAGACGACGATCACGGCGCTCTTCCTTGAGGTTCGACGGCTTCACGTATCCGCCGTAGTAGGCGCCATCGAACTCGACGACCTTGCCGGGTCCGCCGACTGTCTTGGCGCGCATGGTCTCAGCGATGCCTTCGCGCAGCTTGTGGGCCAAGACCCACGCCGACTTGTAAGCGATCTTCAGATCACGGGAGAGCGCCAGCGCGCTCTTGCCCTTCACTTCGTTGCAGAAGATCAGGATGGCGAGCAGGTAGTCCTGCATCGGCAGCTTCGCGGATGCGAACAGGGTCGAAGACGTGACCGTGTAGTCCTTGCGGCAGGACTTACAACGGTAACGGCACGGAGCCAGACGTTTGTCGGGCCGGGTGCGGCGAGCCAGAACCATGTGATCGAAGGCGCCGCAGTGCGGGCAGTACGGCTCACCGCCAGCGTCATGCCAACGTATCTGACGGAAGGTCTCTTCCGCTTCCTCGTCGCTCATACGAAGCACCTCTTTGATGCTCAGGGTCTTCGCGCGACTCGAAAGGAGGAAGTGCTGGCTCATATATCCCCAACGACAGATTTCTATCGTTAATGATATACACGACCGGACTTATTGCCGTCAATACGAATCTATCGTATAAGGTAGATATATTGCAATAAGGAGAGGCTATGAGCCGAACGCCTGAAGAGGAAGCCAAGCATCTGGAGCTGATCGCAAGGATCAAGAACCAGATGAAGGCCCACATCAAGTTAAGGGGCCTCACCTACGCCGACATGGCCCATAGACTGAAGGAATACGGTCAGGACGAGAACGAGGCGTCCATCGCCAACAAGATCAGCAGAGGTACATTCTCCGCTGAGTTCATGATGGCGTGCTTCCTGGCGATGGACATGAAGGACGTCGATCTGAGGTATCTCCACGAAGGTGAGTGATCGGCTGACGCCGGAAACCCGCGCCCCCAAATTCCTGCCTGACACTGACCACCACAAGAAGCGGCGTTCGTCTTCTTGGGTCACAGGAGTGTCAGGTGGTCGTAGAAATCATGAATACGGTGAGCGCGGCGTGCCACATGGTGTCGGGTATCATCACGCTGCTCCGGTTGCTGTTGAAGCCGCCCCATGACCCGGATGAGTAGTCAGTGACGCCAGAACGCTTTCAACAGATACGGCGACGGGCGCTGGAAAACATCGCCATGCGACCGGCAGCGGATGCAGCTGCGGCGGCAACGCCCGGTCAGCGCCCGCCAGACCTGAACGGTGAGCTGCTGCGGTTCAGCAGCATCGGGCAGTTCATGGCGTTCGTACGCGAGTGCGCGCGCACTTAGTTGGTGGGCGTTGTCGAATGGTTCGGCGGCCAATCGGCATCCCTAAGTCGCATTCTGAAGAATTCCGGCGAGATAGTCTGCCAGAACAATCGTTCCCAGTTCTGTAGGGTGAATGCCGTCGCTGTATAGCGTCGTGTCGGACGCCGCTGCGTCAGGTCCCATTGCAGTCAGGTCCCAGTCACACAGGTAATCGACTCGGCCACCGGTCCAGCCTCGGATAGTTGTGTTCGCAGTAGCCCTTGCCGTGTTGAAGGCGACATTCGAGGTGCTTGGCGGAATGGTGCAGACGACGGTGATGTGGCCCGCCGCGCGGCGCGCGTCGAGGTAGGTCGCGAGCTGAGCCGTGTACGCAGCCGCGTCGTGTCCGTTGCCCGCAAGATCGTTGTGACCGCAATGAACGACTGTCACCACGCGCTTGCCGGGGTTTGCCGAGGCGTAGGACGTGCGGAGTGCGTCGAGTGCGGTGGCGCGTGTCCCGCTCAGGGACGCCGCGTCGGCCCCGTTCACAACCGTGCTGCCAGAGACGGCCTTGTTGTCCAGCATCCACTTCTGGTTTGCAGCGTACTCGATCCGCCCGGCAAACCCGGCGTAGTCAGCAGTGGCCGGACTAAGCGGGATGCTGTCGCCCTCGACGAGCACCACAAAGTCCGCGCCGGAGCGCAGGATCACCGCAACGTCGGCGTCCGAAATCCGTGATGACCACGCCGTGAAGCGATGGACGTATCCATTGAGAGCCGACCCGCCATTTTGTGCACCGATTAGAACACTATCAAGGCCGCCGGGCACTGTGGCTGTTGTGTCCGGCACGATGATGGCGTTCCCGATCGCCAGTGCGACATTGTTGAGAACCGCCGCCGAGACCGTGGCAAGACGCTGGCGTTTGGTCTTGCCTGATGGTGTGGCGATGCTTTCGTTCCACTGCACCTGAAACGAGGTGTTGCGAGCAAAGAATACCGTGGCCGCATTGCCCTGCCGCACGAACCATTCGTTACCGACCGCTGTGTTCCTGAGTTCATACTGCGCGGCGGGTGCCCCCGCCGATACAGCCTGCCGCGCTGATGCCGCGTAGATCGTCATCGCCGTCGCGCTCAGCCATCCTGTGTTGACTGGACGGATCGTGTCGCCTCCTCGCGTTGCAGAGGTTGTAGTCGTCGCTATCGGGCTGGTCCTGAATGGCAAAGTACCCTTCGGAAGCACTGTAGATTTCGAGGTAGCGCATGCGGGCCGCCGGAATGAGCTGGCGAAAAAGCTCGCGGTACGGCCCAAACGCCACCGCCCCGTGCAGAAACAGCCGCAGCTGCGGCCACACCTGGGTAATGTCGTCGGCCCCGGCCAGGGCCACCACGCGGCGCAGCAGCACCACCATCCAGGTGGGCACGCCGGCCAGCACGCGCACATCCTGCGTGAGGACGTGGGCGGCGATGCGGTCAATCTTTTCCTCCCACTCATCGAGCAGGGCCAGAGCCAGCGGGGGCGTGCGCAGCTGCTCGGCCCAGCCCGG
>JANNVF010000466.1:0-2976 GCA_031414315.1 Hyphomonadaceae bacterium
CGCGACGGGCGCGGGCTGGCCCACCTTCATGTGCGCCGCGCGGCGGGCGTCTTCCGGCATGGTCTCTGGCACTTGCTTGATGGTCACTTCGACGCCCGGAATTTCCCGCGCGCCCGCGGCGATCTCGCCCGCCATCGTTTCGATGTGGCCGTAGGACGAGTGATAGAGGACGAGCACTTTGGTCATGGGATCCTTCTCCGGTTCGGTTGGAGAGATAACGCTTGCAGGTGCATCAACAAGGTGAATAGAAAATACGCATTGTTTCCTGTGGTGATCCAATGAGCGTCATGTCCCTGGACCTGTTCGTGGTGTTCGCCCGGGTCGCCGAGAGCGGCAGCTTCTCCAAGGCGGCGCGGGATCTTGGGTTGTCCAAGGCCACCGTCTCCAAGCGGGTGGCCGAGCTGGAGGCGGCGCTCGGGGTGGCGCTGGTGGCCCGCACCACCCGGCGCGCGGCGCTGACCGAGGCCGGGGAACGCACGCTGGTCCGCGCCCAGCGTATTCTGGAGGAGGCGGACGCCGCCCGTGACGAGGCGGTGGAGGCGCGCTCCTCGCCCAAGGGACGCCTGCGCATCTCCGCGCCGATCACCTTCGGGGTGCACTATCTGGCGGCGCTGCTGCCGGAGTTTCTCACCGCCTACCCGGACATCGATCTCGATCTCGCGCTCGCCGACAAGACGGTGGACCTGATCGGCGAGGGGTTCGACGCGGCCGTGCGCATCCGGGTGCTGGAGGATTCCAGCATGATCGCCCGCAAGCTCGCGCCGGTGCAGGCGCACATTGTGGCCGCGCCGGCGTACTGGGCCGCACACGGCAAGCCGCAGCGGCCGGAAGAGCTGACGCAGCACGTGTGTTTCACCTACGCCAACACGCAGAACAGCGCGCTCTGGCGCTTCGAGGGCGTGGACGGGGAGCGGGTGTCGGTGCGCGTGGAGAGCCGCTTCACCTACGACAACGCCGACGCCATTGGTCCTGCCCTGTGCGCCGGCGTCGGAATCGCGCGGCAGCCGGATTTCATTTCCTGGCGGGATATCGCGTCGGGGCGGCTGGAAACCGCGCTCGAGGGCTGGACCGGACCGGAGATGTGGCTGCATCTGCTGACCCCGCCCGGTCGTGGCGCGCCGAAGAAACTCCGGGCTTTCAGCGATTTCATGCACGATCATTTCGGCGCTGGAAAAGCGCCGTGGGTGCAAGGCGGGCGCACTGGCAGTCTTTAGGGCAGACGCTGGAGACGCGACGTTGTACGAGGGGACTCAGGCCGCTTGAAGCAGCTTCGGAGAGACGAGATGACGCCACGGTTCCTTGTTGTCGCAACCTTCGCCATCCTGCTGGCCGGCTGCGCCATCGGCCACAAGAACGAGACGGCGTCGTTGGCTCCGGCCACGTGCGGGACGCAGGACGTCAACGTCTATTTCGAGGGCCAGTCGATTGAACTCAGCGACGAAGCGCGGCAGGTGATCGACACTGTTGGCGCCGGCTTGAACGGCTGCGCCATCGGCAAGGTACGCATCATCGGCTCCAGCGACGAGATCGGCGCTGAAAGCATCAACGACGAAGTCTCGAAGAAGCGCGCGCTGGTTCTGGCAGATTATCTCGTGGCCAAGTTTGGCTGGTCGCGCGATGGCATGGAACTGCTCGCCACCGGCGAACGCGGCGCGGTCACTGACAGTGGTCAGAGCGTGCCGATGCGGCGGCGGGCGCGGATCATCGTGGAAGCGGTCGCACCGTAGGCGCTAGCCGCCGCGGGCGAAGTACAGTCGTTCGCGACCACGCTCGTCCATCAGCACCAGATAGCCGCTGCGCATCTGCACGGTGCGGACAGCCGCGAGGGCGTCGAGATATCTGGCCTCGGCGGCCTTCATCTGGTCGTCGCAAGCCTGTTCCTGTGTGTTCATGCTCTCGAAGCGCAGGTCCATGCCGTAGTTTGGCGCCGCGGCCGTCCACGCCCGGCACTGGGTGGCGCCTTCGGCGTGATCGGCGGCGATCTTCAGGGTCGCTGAAATCTTCGTGCCGGCCGGCGCGTCGCGGAGCATGGCGAGCGACCATGCGCCCTCCAGCGTCGGCGGCGCAGGGAGCGCGGCGGGCGGCGGCGGCGCGAGCACCGCCACGGAGACGGGCGCGGTGGCACAACCGGCGGCGGCGAAAGCCAGCGCTACAGACAATCCCAGTGTACTTTTCAGGCCGAGCGCGCGCATGGCTGCATCCTCCGCAATCAACTGCGGACAGAATGCCGACAGTGCGTTTCCCGGTTGTTAATAGCCGTGAACGCGCCAGCGATACTGGTTAACGAAACACTCAGACTACACCGGGTCGTACGGGAACACGCTCGTGGTTGCGCCCACGTCGGTATAGTTCGCCTTCATCGCCGGCAGGCACTGCTCGATCAGCGTCGTCGGGCTCCAGCCCTCCAGCATGCCCAGCGCGCGCACCGGGCGGGGCTGGTTGAACAGGAACACCTCGTTGCCGCGGACCGCGAAAATTTGTCCGTTGGTGTCCTTGGCGCCATCGGCGCAGAGCGCCACGGCAAGCTGCGCCACCTGATCTGCGCGCATGGCGTTCTTCATCCGCTCGACGCGCTTGGCCGACGCTTCGTCCTTCACCGGGATGGTCGCGATCATCCGCGTCCACGCGAACGGCGCGATGATGTTCGAGCGCACGTTCTTGGCCGCGCCCTCCATCGCGATGATGCGCGAGAGCCCCATGACGCCGAGTTTCGCGGCCGCATAGTTGGCCTGGCCGATGTTGCCGATGAGGCCGGACGTGGACGTGAACAGGACGTAGCTGCCGTCCTGCTGCTCGCGGAAGTGCTCGATGGAGGCGCGCGTCACGTTGAAGGCGCCGTGCAGGTGCACGTCGATCACCGCCTTCCAGTCGGCGATGTCCATCTTGTGGAACATCTTGTCGCGCAAGATGCCGGCGGGGTTGATCACCGCGTGCAGGCCGCCGAGCTCCTTCTTGGCCTGCTCGAACATGGCAGCG
>JANNVF010000467.1:0-22172 GCA_031414315.1 Hyphomonadaceae bacterium
GCCGACAATGGCGTTGGCAAACGCGATGACCGTGCGCCGAAGGCAAAAAGCGGTTTGGGAACCAGCATCGTCGCCGCTTTGGCCGATCAGTTGCAGTCGCGAGTCGAAACCATCGCCAGCGACGCTGGCACATCAGTTTGCATTACACATGCGGAATACAACGCGGTTCCGCAGGCTGCCTGAGTACGCGACAGGAACGCCGGCCCGCTCGCATTTTCGATCGCCAAGGCTGCGCCCGGCGACGACCGTCGCGATGACCGGCGGGGCGAACAATCCCGCCCCGACGACAACCACGGTCAGCAAGATCAATATCGCCAGGATCAAAGACAGGATGCGCGCCAGGATGACAGGCGCGATCGCAGGCAGCGGTGGCGCGACAATCGCCGCGACGCGCGCTTCGACGAGCGCCAGCACAACGGCTACTACTACAACAACCGGTTCTACTACGGCCCTCCGCCTCAGGCGCGGTACAACAGTCGTAACTTCTATCTTGGCTATCAGCCATGGCAGCGCGGCCAGCGTCTCGGCTACTACAACGGCCGCTACGCAGAAGGTAACTACCGCACGCGCGACAACCTTCGTCGTCGGCCGCGTGGGTACCACTGGGTCCGCAACGACGGTGGCGACTATCTGCTCACCGCCATTGCGACCGGACTGATCGCCCAGGTGATCATCAACAGCGGCCGTTAGATTTCCCGCAGTTGCACGACAGGCCGCCCCGGTTCGCTCCGGGGCGGTTTTTCGTTGATGGCCTGGGCTCCGCCTTGCGTCGTGCGTCGCGCCGTGCTTCCGGTGACCCAAGGCTTTCCAGAGAGCCGCGGGGAGAAACATGACGACAGCAGACGCAGGCGCCGAACCCGTATCGCCACAGAAGTTGCGCAGGGTGGTGACCGCCTCGGCGGCGGGCACGATCTTTGAGTGGTACGACTTCTTCATCTACGGCTCGCTGGCGTCGATCATGGCGCGGCACTTCTTCGCCGGTCTGCCCGACGCGCAGGCGCTGATCTTCTCGCTGCTGACCTTCTCCGTTGGCCTCATCGTGCGTCCCATCGGCGCGCTGGTGTTCGGCAAGATCGGCGACAGTCAGGGCCGAAAGGGCGCGTTTCTCATCACCATCGTGATCATGGGCACAGCGACCGTGGCCATCGGCCTGTTACCAACAGCCGAGCAGATCGGCCCGATGGCGGCGGCCCTGTTGATCGGCTGTCGCATCCTGCAGGGCTTCGCGCTCGGCGGCGAATATGGCGGCGCGGCGATCTATGTGAGCGAGCACGCGCCCCGTAACCGGCGCGGCGCAGCCACCGCCGCGATCCAGGCGTCGGCGGCCATGGGCCTTGTCGGCGCGCTGGTGGTGATCCTGATCACGCGCGGCATTCTTGGCGAGGAGGCGTTCGTCGCCTGGGGCTGGCGGATTCCGTTCCTGTTGTCGTCGGTGCTGCTGGCGATCTCGATCTGGATCCGGCTACAGCTGGAGGAAAGTCCCGCGTTCCAGAAGCTGAAGAACGAGGGGAAGACATCCAAGCGCGCGTACGCGGAAAGTTTCGGCGAATGGCGCAACCTGAAGATCGTGCTGCTCGCGTTGTTCGGGCTGATGATGGCGCAAGGCGTCGGCTGGTACACGGCGAATTTCTATTCGCAGATTTTCCTCGAACGGATTTTGCGGGTTGATCAGAAGATCGTGAACATGGTGATGATCATCGTCGTGCTGATCTCGGCGCCGCTCTACGTGTTCTTCGCGTGGCTTTCGGACAAGGTCGGTCGCCGGCCGGTGATGTTGTTCGGCATGGTGTTGCTGGTGGTGTTCTATTTCCCCGGCTTCCAGATGATGACGCGCGCGGCCAATCCGGCGCTCGCCACCGCGTCGGCGCAATCGCCGGTCACGGTCACAGCCGACCCCGCCGACTGCAGCTTCATGCTCGATCTCACCGGTGGCGCACACCAGTTCGCCACCACCTGCGACATCGCGCGGGGCGCGCTGGCTGACGCCGGCGTCAGTTACACCATGGCCGATGCGCCGCCCGGAACCCTTGCGCGCGTCGCACTCGACAACACCAGCATCGAGAGCGTCAGCGCCGAAGGCCTGCCGATCGCGGAGGCCAAGGCTCTGCGCGGCAAGTTCGCGGCTGCCCTGCAACCCTCGCTGACCGCCGCCGGCTATCCCGCCAAGGCTGATCCCAAGCAGATCAATTTCCCGATGCTGATCGGCGTCCTGCTGGTATTCATCGTGGCCACCACCGCGCTCTACGGCCCGCAGGCGGCGGCGCTCGTGGAGCTGTTTCCAACCCGCATCCGCTACACGGCGTTCTCGTTCCCCTATAACGTGGGCACCGGCTGGTTCGGGGGCCTCGCGCCCGTTACCGCGCTCGCGATCGTGACCGCAACGGGCAACATCTACGCGGGGCTCTGGTTCCCGCTGATCGTCACCGCCATCGCTGCGGTGATCTTCATGTTCTTCTGGCCGGAGACGAAGGACCGCGACATCCACGCCACATGATGTCGCGGCGGCGTCAATTCACAGCCTTATTGCACACCTAGGCGTCAGCGCTGCGCCTTGGGGCGCATGGATATGGTTAACGACGACGCAGCGCAGAAGCGGCGCCGTTCTCGTTGTACGAGAGCCCGCTGCGATGCTAGGGATCGTGTTCGTTCTGATGGAATCCTCATGATCGCCCTCGTCGCGGCAGCAACACCCGGCCTGTTCCGGCCCATAACGCGCCAGGCGGAAGAGGCGTTCTGGGCCTATCCCCATGTTTTCATGGCGTTCATGTCGGTGGGCCTCGCGGCGCTGCTGATCTCGGGGTTCTGGTTCCTGCACGGCGCCGGCAAGGCGACATCGGCGGCGCGCCAGGCGCTGCGCGCGCAGGCGCTGAAGCGGCAGAAGGATCACCGCGCGCTCGTTTTGGTCGGCAACATCGAAGGCGGCGGCGGCGCGCGGCTGCGTGAACACCTGATGGCCGCGATCGAAACCCACTTTGGCACCTTCGCGTTCGCGGCCCCTATCCAGGTCGAGCCGTTCCCGGTGCGGCTGAAGATCGCCGCCGCGAAGGGCAATGCGGAAAAGATCCGGCGAATCGGCGTGCAGGCCGGCGATGTGCTGGAGCGTTCCGCCGGTGATGTCATCGTGTGGGGCCGGCGCGGCGTCGGCGACAAGGTTGAGCTGCGCATGGTCACGGCGGCCCAATACGGGCGGCTGCCGGAAACTCACGTGCTCGAATTCAAGTTGAAAGGCGGGCACATCCAGTCCGGCGTGGAGGAGGCGATCGCCTACGCTTGTGCGCGCCGTGCGCGGCCAATCCTCAACCGTCCGCAGGACTACAAGCCCGAAAAGTTGCAACCCATCGTCGAGGCGCTCGACGTGCTGGTGCAGGACCCGCCGCCGTCGCTCAGCGACAGCGCACAACTGGAAATCCTCAACGACTTCGCATCCGGCGCGCTCTCGCTCGGCGAACGCGGCGGCGGCGCCCATTGGCTGGAGAAGGCGCTCGAGGCGCGTCGCCAGTATCTCGATCAGGTCGATCGCGCGGTGGACCCGGGCGCGTGGGGCGCGGCGCAACAGGAAGTCGGTCGCGCGCTTGCAGCCCTCGGCGAACGCGATGGTGCGCGCGACAAGCTGGAAGAGGCGGTTTCTGTGCTCAAGGTGTCGCTCGACGCGCTGCGCGCCACCGACAGCCTGCAGAGCGCGGAAGTCGCTATGCGCGCGTTGCAGCGCGCCGAGCAGACCCTGGCGCAACGCCGCCGCATCGGTCTGCGCTGGCCGGCGTAGTCGTCGGCGCGTCTATCGCTCCTCCGGCGGTTTGATCTTCCCGAACTGCGCCAGCAACAGCAGATCGTAGACAATCTTCAGCGCGCCGCCGATCACCAGCGGCCAGGCGAAGGCGCTCACCGTCATCAGCCAGCCCGCAATGGCGGGACTCGCCGCAGCCGCAAGGCTGCGTGGCACGGCGGTGAAGCTCGCTGCCGCCGCGCGCTCCGGCGGCGTCACCACCGCCATGACATAGGACGTGCGCGCCGGCACATCGAGTTGCGAGAGCGCCGCGCGCGCGAGCAGCAGCGCCATCACCGTCGGCAGGTTGGGCGCGAACGGGACGAGCAGCAGGCACACGCTCGACGGAATGTGGGTGAACACCATCGTGTTGATGAGACCGATGCGGCGCGCGAGCGCAGGTGCGATCAGAAATGACGCTGCACTGAAAAGGCCGGACCAGAAGAAGAACGCCGCCGCTGTCGCCAGCGACAACCCGAACTGCTGGAACAGCCACAGCGCAAGCAGCGACTGCACGAGGAACCCGCCGCCAAACGAGTCGAGACTGAACAGCGCCGCAAGCCGGATCACGATTGACCGCGACGGCCCCAGCGGCGTCGGAGATGTCGCGTGCGTCGGCGCATCGACGGACAAGCGTCGGTAGACCGCGAAGTTGAGCAATCCGATCAGGCCGTACAGCACGAACATCGCGCGGATCGCGTCGGCGGCGCGCCAGCCGAGCACCTGGTGGACAACATCCGGAAGGGCGGCGGCCAGCGCGCCCAGCGCGCCGACCACTGCGCCGACCAGGCTGTACCGCGCGAACACGGCGGTGCGCTGCTCGGCGCGATCGGTCTGCGCCAGCAGCGATTGTTCCAGCGGCAGAAACAGGCTCACATCGCCGGCCGACGGGTTGAGCGTGCCGACCAGTCCCACCAGCACCAGCGGCCAGAAATCCTGCGCCGCGGCGAAGCAGAATCCCGTCACCGCCATCAGCAATGCGGCGCCCCGCAGAAGCTGGCGCGGATTCAGCCGGTGCGCGACAAACCCGATGCCGAGGGTCAGCGCCGCCGAACCGACCAGCGTGGCGGTGGTGAAAATACCGATCTGCAAAGGATCGGCGCCGATGCCCGTCAGATAAACCGGGATGAGCAGCGCGGTGAACCCGTCGCCGAACGCGCGCAATCCGCGCGCGGTGAGCAGCAATGTCGCGCGAGACGTCATTTCGTGTGGACGCCCCCAAACGCTCCCGTGATGAGAGCATGCGGGGCGGATCTTGGACGTCGAAACGCCTCAAGCGGGCGCCCGCCATTGGCCCGCTCGCTCTCCTAATAGTGCACGCGCCGCAACGCGTCGAGCACCGACCACCCGTACCGCCGCAACGTTATTGCACTGCAGGCCGCAGCTTTTTCGGCAGTTTCTCCACCACAAGCCTGTGCGCTTCCGCCAGCCGCTCGCGCAGTTCCCCGTCGTCCATCGCCTTCAGCGTCGTCAGCTGCACCCACTTCGCGCGCGCCAGATAGGGCGCCGGGATGATGCCCTCGCGTTCGGTCAACATTTCGAACGCGAGGTCGGTCGCCTTGAACGACAGCGACGGCGCTTTGCCGCCGCCCATCGCCGCAAACATCTTGCCGCCCACCTTGTAGACGCGGTCATCGCCCCACTGGATCGACAGGCTAGCGCCGGGCAATGCGAGCGCCGCCGCCTCGGCCTGCTTCGGCGTCACGCCGGCTCTCCCTGATTCCGGCTCACACCGGCAGGCCGATCGGGCACGACACCCCGGTGCCGCCGATGCCGCAATAGCCGCCGGGATTCTTGGCGAGGTACTGCTGGTGATACTCTTCGGCGTAGTAGAATGGCGGCGCTTCGGCGATCTCCGTGGTGACCGGTCCGAAGCCCTTGGCCTTCAGCGCCGCGCCATATGTCGCCGCCGCCTCGTCTGCAACGCGCTTTTGGTCCGCGCCGAACGTATAGATCGCGGAGCGGTACTGTGTGCCAACGTCGCCACCCTGACGCATGCCCTGTGTCGGATCGTGCGATTCAAAGAACAGCTTCACCAGCGCCTCATAGGAAATCAGTTTGGGGTCGAATATCACGCGCACCACTTCGGTGTGGCCGGTGCGACCCGAACACACTTCCTCGTATGTCGGGTTCGGCGTCGGCCCGCCAGCGTAGCCCACCGCCGTCGTCCACACGCCCGGCGTATTCCAGAAGATCCGCTCCGCCCCCCAGAAGCAGCCAAGCGCGACCACGGCCTCCTGCAGACCATCGGGGAAGGGCGGTGCGATCGGGCGGCCGTTGACGAAATGCGCCTTGGGGACCGCCACCGCGCGGTCGCGGCCGGGCAGCGCTTCGGCGGCGGTGGGGATCGTGGCGGGCTTGGAGCGGAGGAACATGGCGGTCTCCTGCGAAAAGAACCTCGGGGCTCGCTCATACGTAGGCGATGGCTCCGCTGGTTACAGCCCGGATCGTGGCGCGATCGGATGCTGGCGGACAGAGAGGGATTCGAACCCTCGTTGGAGTTGCCCCCAAACACGCTTTCCAAGCGTGCGCCTTCAGCCACTCGGCCACCTGTCCAGACCATGCGCCCCATGGCTAAAGCGGGGCGTCGGCGCTCGGTTGCGTATTGCCGGGAAGGCGTCGGCGAACCAAGGCGGGCTTATGGCGCGCCGCGCGGCAAAAGACAACGCGCCCGATCGTCTTCACGCGGGCGTCGGGGTCGTCTCGGGTTCCGCAATCGCGCGGGCGCTCAGGAAGAAGCCGATCGCCGCGACAATGTTGATAGCGAGGCTCGCGCCGGTGAGCGCGTAGCGGAAGCAGGCTTCGTCGCCCATGGACGATGAACGCGCCGAGGCAGACACCGCGAATTTCGTTGGGCACTTGCACAGCCATGTCGCAATTGTGCCGTGTCCGATCTTCGGCCATTCAGAGAACCATCAGGATTGCTGGATGGCCTCTGCGTTCAGGCCGGGCCGGAGAGTGAGCATGCGCGAGATCACCCATTTCATCGCGGGCAAGGCGAGCGACGGCGGCTCACGGCCCGATTCACAAAGATGGGGCGACGTCTTTGATCCGAACACTGGGGCCGTGCAGGCGAGGGTGCGCTTCGGCACGGCGAAGACGGTGGGTGACGCTGTCGCCGCCGCCGTGAAGGCATTCCCCGACTGGTCGACCACCAATCCGCAGCGCCGCGCACGCGTGATGTTCGCGTTCAAGGCGCTGGTCGAGAAGAACATGGATGCGCTGGCGCTGATGCTCTCCAAGGAGCACGGCAAGGTGATTGCGGACTCCAAGGGCGACATCCAGCGCGGTCTCGACGTCATCGAGTTTGCGTGCGGCGTGCCGCATCTGCTGAAGGGCGAATATACCGAAGGCGCGGGGCCGGGGATCGATGTCTATTCGATGCGCCAGGCGCTCGGCGTCTGTGCGGGGATCACGCCGTTCAACTTTCCGGGCATGATCCCGATGTGGATGTTCGGCGTCGCCATCGCGTGCGGCAACACGTTCGTGCTGAAGCCATCGGAGAAGGACCCGTCGCTGCCGGTGCGGCTCGCGGAGCTGATGCTGGAGGCCGGCGCGCCCGAAGGCGTGCTCAACGTCGTGCACGGTGACAAGGAAGTGGTGGACGCGATCCTCACGCACCCGGACATCCGCGCGGTGAGCTTCGTCGGGTCGTCCGACATCGCGCAGTATGTGTATTCGACCGGCACGGCGCACGGAAAGCGCGTGCAGGCGATGGGCGGCGCCAAGAACCACGGCGTCATCCTGCCGGACGCGGATTTCGATCAGGTGACGAAGGACCTTGTCGGCTCGGCGTTCGGCTCAGCGGGGGAGCGCTGCATGGCGCTGCCGGTGGCGGTCGCGGTCGACAAGGGGACGGCGGAACAGTTGATCGAGCGGCTGATGCCGGAAATGCAGCGGATGAAGGTGGGCGTCTCCACCGATCCGGATGCGGCGTACGGCCCGGTGGTGACCGACGTGCACCGCAAGAAGATCGAGAGCTACATCCAGATGGGCGTCGACGAGGGCGCCACGCTGCTCGCCGATGGGCGCGGATTCAAACTACAGGGCTACGAGAGCGGCTTCTTCATCGGGCCGACGCTGTTCGATCACGTGAAGCCGACGATGAAATCCTATCAGGAAGAAATCTTCGGTCCCGTGCTGCAGATCATGCGTGCGGACAATTTCGAGGAAGCCTTGGCGCTGCCGACGCAGCATCAGTACGGCAACGGCGTCGCGATCTTCACGCGCAACGGCCGTGCGGCGCGGGAATTTGCATCGCGGGTGCAGGTGGGCATGGTCGGCATCAACGTGCCGATCCCGGTGCCGGTGGCGTACCACACCTTCGGCGGCTGGAAGCGCTCAGCTTTTGGCGACGTGAACCAGCATGGTCCAGAGGGCGTGCGGTTCTACACCAAGATCAAGACGATCACGGCGCGCTGGCCGGAAGGGATGGCGGAAGAGTCGTCGTTCGTGATCCCGACGATGAAGTAGAGGCCATTCAAGGCTTGGCTGTGAAGGCGAGCAAGCTGTTATGGCGCAAGAAGGGGGTGGAATATGAGCAGCGGACGAATTGGAACCGGGCAGACTCTGTTTGTCGCCCTCGGATTGATTGTGTTTCTTGCCGGCTGGGTCGCACTTTGCGGAACTGGTTTCTATTGGCTGTATGGGAACCTGTCGCGCGATCAACAGGCGGCGGCTGAGTCCCTGAAGTGGCTGACATGGCCTTTCGTGTTCATGGCGGCACTCGGTCCCATGTTCATGCTGATCTGGATGGGCGGCTTGCGTGTGGTGCGCGACGTCCTTCAGCTCCAAAACCTGATTGGGACATTGCCTGAGCAAGCGGAGAAGATGCAGGTTTCCCTGATTGACTTTCAGGACCTGACAACCGGCTTGACTCGTCAGGTCAATGACATTCAGACGAAAACCGAGGCCATGCGGGCAACCGTCAAGGAGTTCGATGAAATTCGAGCCCAATTGTTGACGGACGTGAGCCGTGTCAATGAATCCCAATCGGCAGCGTCCGCGTCAGATGGTGTCGAGGTCGGTGAGGCGCAGCAGTTAGGGCACCTCCAAGAGTTCCAGGATCTCTTTGCCGAGGCGCAGAAGTTTTTCTATGGCGCTCTCGGTCGCTACAATTCTCCCCGCGAAAACCCGAACGTGGGAGAGCCGCTGATTGTGCAGAGCGGCGCAGGAAACTTTTCCCGTGTCACTGAAACCCTACGTTCAGGCGGCTGGTTTCGAAAGAAAGACGCGGAAGGCAACAATCGCGTTGCGGGCTTCATTCTGCGGGCATTTGAGTTAGAGAGGACAACGCGCGGAAGTGCCCGCTCAAACATGACCGCGAAAACCGTCGAGCAGTTGAGGGACCTCCGTCCGCCGCCGCCCAAGTAGGTTTTCTTTGTCGAGTAATGCCTCGCGGCGGATTTATCCACAACGTTCCGCTTCCGAAACAGCAACATTGCGCGCATGCGCCGCGTTCTCTGAACATGCCGCACCGCACGATACGTCGCCGGCGCGCCATGACCGGAGGCCGCAATGATCGTCAGCAAATTTCGTGTTCCGATGGACGACAACGGCCTCGTGCCGGCCGGCGAATACTTCAAGCGTTTGGCTGCGGCGTTGCGTGAAAGGAACGAGCGTCAGGAGATGGAGGCGCACGCGCGTCGATCAAACCAATCGCATGCGCGGCGCAAGGGTGCGCATGAGACAGATCACGCCCGGGCGCGATAGAAGGTCGGGCTAAGTCCGCGACGCGCGCGCTGCTCGCACGGTTCTGACCGGCGGCCGAGCAGCGACACCATCCAAAGAGGCGAACTGAACGGTTTCGGTTGCCGTCGGCAGGACTTTTCCGGGATCGAGCGTCACGCCCTGCGCGTCGCGAAGTTCGACGTGGATATGGTTCGTGATGCCGTGCGGGTAGCGCGCATCGAGTGACTCAGCCGCGCCCAGTGGGTCGCCGGCAAGCACCGTCTGTCCGACTTTGACAGATGGTTCGATGTAGAAGACGCGGGCGCTCAGGTTGCGCGTGAGATCCTTCACTTCCACAAAGCGCAGACTTTCGTCTCCCTGGTAGGCATAGCCGATGGCGGTGACCGCTCCGTTGAGCGGCGACCAGACGGTGCTTCCCGGAGCCGCGACGAAATCTGCGCCTTCGTGCTTGCGCTTGCCTTTATCGCGCGTGGCGCCGAACTGTCCCGATCCGTAGGCGTCGGCGCCGCGGATGACGTTGTGCGTTGGATTCGCCAGGTCGGCGATGCCGTCGCCGTCGAGATCCAGCATCCATTTCGGCGTCTTTTTTGCCGGAATCTGCGCTGCCATGGCGTCCTGCGCGTTCGGCGAAGAGGTCCGCGTCGCGATCGCATCCAGCGACACAAACAGCGCGCCCGTCATCACCGCGAGGCCAAGCGCGATCCGGGTTGTCGCGCGCCATGCCGCAGACAGCACACCGTCTTTCGCAGCGTGCGACTTTCGCGCACGGACGGTGCGCTCCCGGGCGCGTGGCGCGCGCGAGGATCTTGAAGGCGCAAATGTGTAGGTGACAGGGCGTGCTGCGTCCGCACGGGCGCGCGTTTCTTGGCGACTTGTTTTCAAATCTGAAAAGTCCGATCGAGAAGGTCGAATCGTCGGCGCCAATCGCTGCCCGACGCCGCGCATCAATCGCGCCGCGGCGGCAACTTTGTGGCGAAGTGTGCGCTGTGCGACGATGTGTACAGCGTGTCATAATCCTGTCCTGCGGTTCATCTCGATGAGCGCGTATTTTTCCGACCGTCGGAAGTTTTGCGCGGGCGCGAACGTTTCTTCCCTGAGACATTTCTCAGGAGTAATGTGTGCGTGACCTGAAGTTCGATCCGCCGGTCTGGCTCGCAGTCGCGGTCTTTGTGGCGCTCAACGTGGCACTATGGTCGACGGTGCTAATCCTGCTGCCCCGATAAGCCGAGCGCGTCAGAGATGACGTGTTTCCGGCGGCGCTTGCATCCAGTTGTCGTGGAGGCCGTCGGCGTAGTGGACCGGGCCGCTGAGAAGTTCCTCCGGTGTCGCGTCGTCGAGGCACGCGACCTGCACACCGACATAGTCGCCGCCGATCTCTTTCACGTGCCCCCGCCCGAACGCGCGCACGCCGCACTGGCGGCAGAATACCTGGTGACCTTGCTTCGTGTTGAACTGATAGTCGCTCAGCGCGTTTTCGTCAGACAGCAGGCGAAAGGCGTCCGGCTTAATGGTCACGCCCCAATTGCGCACCTTGGTGCAGAACGTGCAATTGCACCTGCCCGTGCCCTTGGCGAGATCGATGTCGGCTTCGAAGCGCACCGCGCCGCAGTGACAGCTGCCGTGGTAGGTCTTGAGCGTCATGAATGTCTCCGCGTCACGATGAGGACGAAAGGTGCGCCTTGTCGAATCCTTGCGCAAACACGATCTGGTTGCCATCGGGATCATGCACGATCGCAATCCTCACCAGCGCCGAAGACTTCGTTTCTCCAACAATGATCTTCTCCTCCGCAAGCGCGCGTAGCTGCGCGTCCAGGTCATCGACCACCAGCGAGACCGACCCGGATCCCGCGCGCTTTGAGTCGGCGAAGAGCTGTACCCATCCGCCCTGGTCGAACCGCCACTCCGCCAGCTCCGGCATCGGGCGCGCGTCAGCGGCGCGCCCGAGCAGACGCTCGTACCACGCAAGCGCGGCGGCGAGGTCTGTGACGGCGACCCCGGCGAGGGAATTGGTGATGGACATGAGGTCGCTCCTGCCAGTTGCGCCCCTGGTCTCAATGCGCCACGCGGGGCGCGGGTTCCGTGCGGCGGGTCTTTGCGGTTCGGCGAAAGTCGCCTAACCAGCGGCGATCGTCCCACTCTTCTGGATCGCGCCATGACCACTTTCGATCTCACCGGCCGCACGCTGCTCGTTACCGGCGCCTCATCGGGCCTCGGGCGTCGCTTTGCGCGCATCGCGGCGGACGCGGGTGCGAACGTCGTTGTGGCGGCGCGACGCGCGGATCGTTTGACCACGCTCGTCGACGAGATCGGCGCGGCACGTGCACTCGCCGTCTCCATGGACGTCGAGAACGAGGCCTCAGTGATCGCCGGCTACGACGCCGCAGAGAGAGCGTTCGGCGTCGTCGACACGGTGATCGCCAACGCCGGCATGAACAGCGAAGGCATGGCGACGGACGTTTCCGTCGAGGAGTTCGACAAGGTGATGGCGGTGAACGTGCGCGGCGCGTTCCTCACCGCGCGGGAAGGCGCGCGCCGGATGATCGCGGCAGGATCGAAGAACACGGGGCGCGGGCGGGTTGTGCTGATCGCGTCCATCGGCGCCACGTACGTGCTGCCGGGACTGGCGGCGTACTGCGCATCGAAAGCGGCGGTGTTGATGCTCGGCAAGGCCATGGCGCGCGAGTGGGCCAATCGCGGGATCAACGTCAACATCGTGTGCCCGGGGTACATCGAGACGGAAATCAACACGGACTGGTTCGTGAGCGAAGGCGGCAAGAAGCAGGTGGCGGGCCTACCGCGGCGCCGCCTGATGGAGGAGAGCGATCTCGACGCGGTGGTGGGCTACCTCTGCTCCGACGCCGCGCGCGCAGTGACGGGCAGCGTATTCACGGTGGACGACGGGCAGACGCTTTAGCTCTGTTTGCACCGGCAGCATGTACCGCCGGCAACTTGCCGGCGGTACATGCGAACGCGCGCTACAATGCCCGCCAGCCAATATCCCGGCGGCAAAACCCGCCCGGCCAGTCGATCGCGTCCACCGCCGCGTAGGCCTGGTTGATCGCGTCGGAAAGCGTATTGCCCATCGCGGTGACATTCAGCACACGCCCACCTGCGGCTCGAAGCAGGCCGTCTTCATCCACCCGCGTACCGGCGTGGAAAATCTCCACGCCCGCCATTGCGCCCGCTTCTGGCACGCCGCGGACGATCGAGCCGGTCAGCGGCGCGTCGGGATAGCCTTGCGAGGCGAGCACGACCGTGACGGCGGGGCGTGAGTCAAATTCAAGCGCCGTCGCCGACGACAACGCGCCGGTCGCCGCCGCCATCAGCACCGGCGCCAGATCGCTCTTCAGGCGCCGCAGCAGCGTCTGGCATTCGGGGTCGCCGAACCGCGTGTTGAACTCGATGAGCTTGGACCCTTCCGCCGTCACCATCACGCCGGCGAACAGCACGCCCACGAACGGCGCGCCGTCGGCTTTCATGCCGGCCACGGTGGGGAGAAAGATCTTCTCCATTGCTTCGGCGATCACCGCCTCGGTGACGATCGGCGCCGGCGAATAGGCGCCCATGCCGCCGGTGTTGGGCCCCTTGTCGCCGTCGAACGCGCGCTTGTGATCCTGCGCGGCGCCGAGAAACACCGCCGTCTCGCCGTCGCACAAGGCAAACAGGCTCGCTTCCTCGCCGGGCAGGAAATCCTCGATGACGATGCGCTGGCCTGCCGTGCCGAACTTGCGCAGGAACAGGATCTCGTCGACCGCCGCATCCGCCTCGCGCCGCGTCTCCGCGATCACCACGCCCTTGCCGGCGGCGAGGCCATCGGCCTTGATCACGAACGGTGGCTCACGTGTGCCGAGGTAGGCCTTGGCGTGGATCGCGTCGTCGAACACCTTGAAGTCGGCGGTGGGGATCCCGTGGCGGACACAGAAGTCCTTGGTGTAGGCCTTCGACGTCTCCAGCTGCGCCGCGTTCGCCGTCGGCCCGAAGCAAGGGATGCCCAGCGTCGCCAACCGGTCGGCGAGGCCCGCCTCAAGCGCCGTTTCGGGGCCGACGACGACGAGGTCGATCCGTTCGCGGGCGGCGAACGCAGCCAGCTCCGATGCGTCGTCTGCGGGCACGCCGACACAGCGTGCGACCGCTGCGATGCCCGGGTTGCCCGGCGCCGCCACGATATCGCTGACCAGCGGGCTCTGGGCGAGCTTCCACGCCAGCGCATGCTCGCGCCCACCCGATCCGACGATGAGAAGTCTCATACCGGCCCGCTTGCAGCGCCCGGCCGCACCCGTCAAGGTCTCAGCCAACACGGGAGCGGAACATGGCAGAATCGGGCGCGCGCAAGAGCATCTTCATCACCGGCGCAGCGTCCGGCATCGGGCTGGCGACAGCGCGGAAGTTCGGGCGGGAAGGCTGGTACGTCGGCGCGTTCGACGTGAATGCCGGCGGGCTTGAAAAACTGGAAGACGAACTGGGCGCCAAGCACTGCTTTACCCGCACACTCGATGTGACCGACCGCACTGACTACGCCGCCGCCATCGCCGCGTTCGGCGACAAGACCGGCGGCACGATGGACGTGCTGTTCAACAACGCCGGCATCGGCCGTGGCGGGCCGTTCGACGAGATGGCGTGGGACGACGTGATGGCGGTCGTCAACGTCAACTTCATCGGCGTGCTGAACGGCATCCACCTGTCGCTGCCGCTCCTGAAGAACACGCCAAACGCGCTGTGTTTCACCACGTCGTCATCGTCGGCGACGTACGGCATGCCGGGGATCGCGGTCTATTCCGCAACCAAGCACGCGGTGAAGGGGCTCACGGAAGCGCTCGCCGTGGAGTTCAAGCGCCTCGGCATTCGCGCGGCCGATACGCTACCGGGCTTGATCGACACCGGTATCCTGCCGCCCGAGGCCAAGACCAATGCGCCGACGGACGGCATGTTCCGCCTGATCCAGCCGAGCGAGGTCGCTGACGCCGTGTGGTCGGCCTACACCACCGACAAGATCCACTGGTACGTGCCGCCGGAGATTTTCGAACTCGACAAGCTGGCCACGTTGCAGCCGGAAATGGCGCGCGAGCAGATCGGCCAGATGACGGGGTTCATGGGCGAGAAGTGAGGCGGCGCTTCACGCCAGCGGCATGCGCAGTGTGAAGCGCGTTTCGTCCGGCAATGACGCCACCTCGAGCGCGCCGTCATGGGCGCGGGCGATTTCGGACGCGATGTAGAGACCGAGGCCCAGGCCCTGGGTGGCGCCTTGTCCCGCCGATGGCGATGCGCCGCGGAAGAACGGCAGGAACAGGCGCCTGGCAGTGTCGGGCGCGATGGGATCTCCGGCGTTCGCCACGGACAGTTCGAACACGCCGCTGGTGGTGTCGACGTGGACATCGACGGGATGATCGGACGCGCCGTGCGTCAGGGCGTTGGCGACGAGGTTTGAGAGCAGCTGCGCCACGCGCGCGCGGTCGCAATGCACCGGCCCGGCGATCACGAAGTGCGTGCGCACCGTGCGGTCGGGCCACGTCACGCGCAGTTCATCGACGACCTGTTCCAGCGCGGCCGCGAGCGCCGTCTCCGCCGTGCGTGTGACAGTCAACCCACCGCCCAGTCGCCCGCGCGCGAGATCGAGCACGTTGTCGATCAGCTCCGCCATGCGGCCAACGCTGCTTTCGATCATGCTAAGCACGGAAAGGTCGCGCGCCTCGATCTTTTCCTTGCGCAGCAGGCGCACGCCGGCGTCGATCGCGGCGAGGGGGTTGCGCAGATCGTGCCCGAGCACGGCGATGAACTGTTCGCGAATGTCGGCGGTTTCAAGTTCACGTGTCAGCGCCGCTTCGCTCACCGTCACGCGGCGTTGTGCATCGAGGTGCATCGCGATCAGATTGGCGAACAGGGCGAACATCTCCACCACTTCGGGCCGGCTGAGCTCCGCGGGCCTTGGATCGATGGCGCAGAGCGTGCCGAAGAACGTCTGGTCCGGCAGGATGATCGGCACCGAGATGTAGCTTTTGAAGCCGTACATTGCTGGGGTCGGGTGGGTGCTGTAGGTGAGATCCTCATCTACGAAATCGATAATGACGGGAACCCGCGTTTTGCTGATCGTGTCGCAGATAGTGGTCTTGACCGGCAGTTCGCCGCCCGCCGACAATCCGAACTGGATGTCGTCGCGCACCGCGCATGCGACCCAGCGGTCAGCCGTGACCCGCGCCACGGCGGCAAAGCCCATGCCGGTGACGCGGCACACGACATCAAGGATTGCGCTCACGGCATCGATGCGGTTGATTGCGGCCACGTCGGCGTCGATATCAAGTGTCACATTGCGGTTCCGGTAGCCCTGCGGCGCGTCCGGGTATAGCTCAATTGTGGCCATGGTACAGCAAATCGGCTGCAGCCCTGCGGCTCCCTTGAGCGGGGAAAAGTGGAACGACGCTTGGCAAAACGCCCGGCGCAGAGTCTAAAAGCAGACACGCCAAAAAGCAGATCTAAGGGGAGGCCATCCGTGCACCAGATGTATCAGCACGGGCTCATCGCGCCGGTTCTAGCACTTGTGGCGTGGACGTTCGTGATGTGGATCTGGCTGTATGCCACGCGCATTCCGGCCATGCGGAAGGCCAACATCAATCCGCAGGACGCCGCCAACGGGCTCAAGATCGAGCTACCGCCGCAGGTCACCCGCGTGGCCGACAACTACAATCACCTGCACGAGCAGCCGGTGGTGTTTTATGCGCTGGCGCTCGCGTGCCAGATGGAAGGCGTGATCGACCCGATCAACATCGGGCTGGCGTGGACCTACGTGGCGCTGCGCATCGTGCACTCGCTGATCCAGGCGACCGCCAATATCATCGTGGCGCGCTTCCTGGTGTTCACGATCAACACGCTGGTGCTGCTGGCTTTGCTGGTGCGTGCGTCCGGACAGATTTTCGGATGGTGGTGGTGAGCCGTCGCGCATGACCGCCGAAGCTCTCCCCCCCGCTGCCGATGGCATGGAGGCGAAAGGCGTTCTGCTGGGAGAACGTATCGACGTGCGCGGGTTCGGGCCGCCGGATGTGGTCGCGCTCAGTCCGCTCGCGTTCCGGCCGCCAACAGGGGGACTGGTGGCGGTCTACCGGTTCGGCGCGATCGTGTTCATCGGCGTCGATGCGGCAGCGCAGGAGCAGACGATCACGGCGCTGGGTCCGCGCGTCATCGATCCTGCCTCGCCGCAAGAGGTCGAGATAGTCACGCTCATCGCCGCGAGTGGCGCTGAGGACACCATCGTCGGCGTCGGGAAAATTGCGCTCGTGGATTTCACCGAAGCGCGCCTGCTGATCGTCGCGGACGCGTTGGCCAAGAGCGTGGCGCTGGCCGACGATGAGCGTTATCTGCGCAAGACCTTCGAACTCATCGAACCGTTCGCGCAAACTCTGGCCGCCACGGGATCCGCCTCTCTTTCATCGCGGTCGCTGCTGAAGCTGCTGGGCGAGGCGCTGGTGGCGCAGGCGCGGATGGTCGGGGGGGTCGAAGTGCAGGAGAAGCCCGATCTCCTGTGGGACCGGCCGGATCTCCAGCGCCTCTATGCGCGGCTGGAAGACGAGTACGAGCTGGACGATCGCGCTCGCGCGCTGACGCGCAAGCTCAAGGTGGTGGAAGGGTGCGCCTCGACGCTCTCCGACGTCACCGACTCCACGCGCGCGCTGCGCTTGGAAATCGCCATTGTGGCGATGATCGCGTTCGAGATCATGTTGACGTTGCTCCAGTTGGGGGGGCTGCTCCAGTCGCACTGAGCCGCCATTCGATGGTCGCGGTCGCGGCCCTGACGCCCTACATTCCGCCCATGGCCGATTCCCCCACCGCCCCCACCTCCAATCTCCCGGAACTCTCCGTCTCCGAACTGTCCCACGCCGTGAAGCGGACGATGGAGACGACATTCGATCGTGTGCGCGTGCGCGGCGAACTCGGTCGCGTGACCATCGCCAAGTCCGGCCACATGTACGCCGACCTGAAGGACGAGAACGCCTCGCTCTCCGTGGTGATGTGGAAGGGCGTCGCCTCGCAGCTGCGCTTCCGCCCGGAGGAGGGGCTGGAAGTGATCGCCGAAGGCAAGCTCTCGACGTTTCCCGGCAAGTCCTCCTACCAGCTCATTGCCGATCGCATGGAGCCCGCCGGTGTCGGCGCGCTGCTCGCACAACTGGAAAAGCTGAAGGCGAAGCTCGCGGCGGAGGGTCTGTTCGCGCAGGACCGCAAGAAACCTATCCCGTATCTGCCCGACACCATCGGCGTGATCACGTCACCGACCGGCGCGGTGATCCGCGACATTCTCCACCGCCTTGGCGAACGCTTTCCACGCCGCGTGCTGTTGTGGCCTGTCCTCGTGCAAGGCGAACACGCCGCCGGGCAGGTGGCTGCGGCCATTCGCGGCTTCAATGGATTCACCGGAAGCCTGCGGCCCGACGTGATTATCGTCGCGCGCGGCGGCGGCTCGATCGAGGATCTGTGGGCGTTCAACGAAGAGATCGTCGTGCGCGCTGCGGCGGAGAGCGTCATTCCGCTGATCTCCGCCGTCGGCCACGAAACCGATACGACACTGATCGACTTCGCGTCGGACCTGCGCGCGCCGACGCCGACGGGCGCTGCGGAAAAAGCGGTGCCGGTGCGGTTGCAGCTCATAGAGCAGGTGGACGGCTACGGATCGCGCCTCTCCGGTGGCTTGCTGCGCGGCATGGATCGCCGCCGCATGGAACTGCGCGCAGCTGCGGCGCGGTTGCCGCGGCCGGAGGCGTTGCTCGCGTTCGCGCAGCAACGCTTCGATCGCGGTGCGGAGCGGCTTGGCTTTGCGCTGGTCGCCAACACCCGCGCCGCTCAGGCGCGGCTCGACCGGATTGCCGCGCGGTTGCGCCGCGAAACACTGCAGCAGGACATCATCCGGCGCGGCCAGCGTGTGCGCGAACTCGACGCGCGGCTGCGCTCGGCGCTGGAACGCGGGGTCGCTGACGATACCCGCCGGCTACGGCAGACCGGCCGGCTGCTCGACACACTGTCCCACAAGAGCGTCCTCGCCCGTGGGTTCGCGCTGGTGACGACGGAGACAGGCGCCGTTGTGCGCCGCGCCGATGCGTTGAGCACCGGTGACGTGGTGAAGCTAACCTTCGCGGATGGAACGGCGCCCGCCGTGATCGGCGGCGACGGCAAGAAGAAGCCGAAGAGCGGGAAGGCGGAGCAGGGCAGCTTGTTCTGATGGCGCGATGTTTCCTCGCGCGTGCAGCACTTCGTTAACCATAGTATTTCGTTAACCAAACGTTCGTAGCGTCCGACACTCCTGTCCAGGAAGGACGCGCATGCCGCTCAAACTCTCGCTCCGGCCCGGCGAACGCTTCGTCGTGAACGGCGCCGTCGTGCAGAACGGCGATCGGCGCGGCGCGCTCATCCTGCAAAACAAGGCGTCGGTGCTGCGTGAGAAGGACATCATGCAGCCGGACGAGGCGGGCTCACCGGCCCGACGCATCTACTACCCGATCATGCTGCTCTATCTCGATCAGGGCGACCAGGACCGGGCTTACGCCGAATTCGCCGTGCGCCTCGCGGAGTTTACCAGTGCGGTGCGTCACCCCGAGGCCCTTGCCGACTGCGTCGCCGTTTCCAGAGATGTAATGGGTGGTGAGTACTACAAGGCGCTGATGCGGTGCCGCAAGCTCATCGCCTACGAAGAAGACCTGTTGGGGAGCACGAATGTCGATCCAGGCCTATCAGCGCGCCGCGACGCGGGCTGAGAACCCCCGCGAGATCGAGTATCGCGTTTTCGGGATCGTGACGGCGGGACTCGTCAAGGCCCGCGACGCCGGCCGCGCCGATATTGGCGTTCTAGCGCATGCGATCCACGAGAACCGCCGCCTGTGGACGATCTTCGCCAACGACTGCGCGCAACCTGGCAATGCGTTGCCGGCGCCAGTGCGCGCGCGGATCATCTCGCTCTCGCTGTTCGTCGATCGCCACTCCAGCGCCGTGATGCGGGAGGGCGCCGACATCGAGCCTCTGATCGACGTGAACCGCTCGATCATGGAAGGCCTCGCAGGGCGTTAACGCCCGTTAGTGGTTCGGCTGCGAAAATCCCGCGAATCGTTCCTGCCGCGAAACCAGCCGTTTACCTTCTTCTCCTAGAACCGGTCGCAAGGCGTGCTGAAGAACTCGGTGCGTTCGTGCGGCTGCGCAAAATGCGCGGTCCTGCTATTCCAGAAGGAACACGATCATATGACCAGCGTGAACACCAACTACGGCGCCCTCGTTGCGCTGCAAAACCTCAACGCCACCAACAAGCAACTCGACGAAGTCCAGAACCGCATCAACACCGGCCTCAAGGTCGCGTCGGCGAAGGACAACGGCGCGGTGTTCGCGATCGCGGAAGGTCTCCGCACGCGGGTGGGCGCTCTCTCGGCGGTCAATGACGGCATCGACCGCGCCAACACCTCGATCGACACGGCGCTCTCCGCCGGCGCCGCGATCGGCGACATCCTGAAGCAACTGAAGGACAAGGCCTCGGCGGCTCAAGGCGCCGGCCTCAACGCCCAACAGAAAGAAGTGCTGCAAGCCGACTTCGACGCGCTGCGCAGCGTCATCGACAACATCGCCAACTCCGCGACGTTCAACGGCACCAACCTCGTCAACGGCACCAACACCGGCGGCAACGCACTTTCCGTGCTGACGACGGATTCGGGCGCCGCAGGCTCCTCGGGCGGCTTCTACATCACGGGCGGCGTGGGCGTCACGGCGACCACTGGCGCGCTGACGCTGAACACCACGATCGTCGGCACTGCCGGCATCGGCATTATCGGCCTCGACGCAGCGCTCGACGATAGCGTCGTTGTTCGCTCCTTCGGCGCCGACGGCGTGACGGGCGGCACCGACGACGTGGTCTTCAACGTAGCCTTCAACGCCGGCGACACGATCGAAGACTACATCGGCAACTTCAACACCGCCACGCAAGGCAAAGTCACGGCGTCGTTCGACACCGCGAACGGCCGCATCAGCTACACTTCCTCGCAAGGCTTCAGCGTCGACTTCACGGACGGCGCGACAGCGGCGGACGCGGCGGCGATCGAGCAGATCTTCGCAGGCGGTGCCGCTGAAACGGTTGTGACCGGCGCACGCTTCTCGGCGGGCGGCGGCTACCAGACCTCCACGGCCGCTCTGGCCGCGGGCACGACGGCCTCCACGGTCTTCGCGGAACTGGAAGCGCTCGACAACGACGACGAAGCTGTGTCCTTCACCTTCGGTTCGGGCGCGAGCGCCCGCGTGTTCAACGTCTCCTTCGACGGTCTGGCGACCCTTGGCGATTACCTCTCCAAGGTCTCCACCGTCACGGGCGGCCTGGTCACGGCCAATTACGACACGACGACCCGCACGATCAACTATCGTTCGGACGAAGCGTTCACAGCGGCGGCGGTCGGCACGCTCTCCACGGCGGCCAACTTCATTCCGTCTCCGGCGGCAGCGACGCTGGTTCCGACTGCGGCGGCCGGCGCGAGTGGCGCAGGCCAGCTGACGGTGACGGGCTACGACTTCCGCATCGGCAAGGGCGCGCTCAACACCGTGACGAACAGCCTCGACGTGTCGACCGACGCGGCCGGCGCTTCGGCGGCGGTTGATACCGCGATCGCGGCGCTGAACAACAACCTGGCCAAGCTCGGCTCGCAGTCGAAGGCTCTCGACGTCCAGAAGGACTTCCTGATCAAGCTCTCCGACAATGTGACGAAGGGCATCGGTTCGCTGGTCGACGCTGATCTCGCGAAGGAAAGCGCACGGCTCCAGGCTCTGCAAGTGAAGCAACAGCTCGGCGCCCAGGCGCTGTCGATCGCCAACCAGGGCCCGTCCATCCTGCTGTCGTTCTTCCGCTAAGCACAACGGCGGCGCGGATGGGGCAATCCCGTCCGCGCCGCCGACGCTTCTCGGAGACGCTGCGGCCTGAGGAGGCAGCGAAATGCGCACCGATGTCGCGCCACCGCTCTCCGTTTCGTTACTGCAAGTCTGGCCTGCTAGGGTCGATGTCTCGACATCCAGCGGCCCGAAGGGAAAGAGCGCGGACTCCAACGAAGACGACGCCCGCAAGCGTCGTGACGCCGCCGCCATGGAGCGACGCGCGCAGCCGGTCCTGCAACCGCTGATCGCCGGTCACCTGCGGATCGAACTGGACGAAGAGGCGGGACGTTTCGTCCAGACCTTGACCGATCCCACCACCAACGAAATCCTGCGCCGGTTCCCCCACGAGTCGCAGCTTGCCTTCGCGCGCGCGACACGCGCCTATGCAATGGCCCAGTTCAGGAAAGCTGAGCGCGAATAGTTCGCCAAATGCGTAGAAATAGTTTCCGCACGCGCGAATTTACCATAGTTGTTAAAGCTTCCTTAACCTTGATGCTTTCTTAACTCGTGCCGCAAGTTGCGCGCAGAAGGAGCGTCGCGTGGTTACAAACGTTACCGCATTGCCGCCGTTCATCGCGCCGGCCTCCAGTCAGACGCGTGCGCCCACGACCGCCGACGTGGAGAAGGCGCCGCGCGTCGCCGCCACCACCGTCGATGTCGATCCGGCTAACCTCGACTACCACGACGACGTGCTCGCCGCGCGCGAGGATGTCGCCGATACGCGCGACGCCATCGATTTCGCCATCGCTACGGCGCGCGAGGCGCGGGGCTTCCTGCTGGAAGCGCGCGATCTCGCGTTCCGCGCCGCTGACGCCGACACCCCCGACGCCGCACGCGCCGCGCA
>JANNVF010000468.1:0-3564 GCA_031414315.1 Hyphomonadaceae bacterium
ATCGCCATTGTCGAAAATGTCAGCGAGTCGCCGGCGTTGAGCCAAGACGACGCCGCATTCTTTTCGCGGATATTGGCGAGACCAAACCCGCGTGCGTTGTCGTAATAGACGTTGGCGGTCAGGTCGCCCACGGTGTCGGTCCCGTTCAGACCATTGGCGCGAATTCTGATCGGATCGTTGTTGTTGGTCACCCCAAGCGAAACAACGGCTCCGCCAGCGCCCATGTCGGAAAGATTGAAAGCCGTTTCGCCGACATTGATGTTGAGATCGCCGTTATTGGCCGCACCCATGAACAGCAGCAATTGCTGGAAGGGAATGCCGTTGGCGTTGATCAGGTTTGCGGCGGTCAGCTCATTGGGGCCGACATTGCCGTTGAGCTGTTGATTGCCAGCCGTAAGCGCATCCGCGTCTACGCCGCGCACGCCAAACGTCATGATGTTGTAGGCCATCTCACCCCCCAAGGGTCGGGCCGACTGCGCCATCCACGCGAACAACGAAGCCGTTCAGCCCGTTCTGAACGAAACTCCGCACGCCGCATCCCGGGAGTCAAAGGTTTTTGAGCCCAAGCCTCCGGATTGTTGGACGGGCAGGCGGCGGAAGCACTGGATGGAGCACATCTTCACTGCGAAGCCGCAGTTACGAACCGGCTGACTGTCTGGTTAGGGCCATTGAAGTGAGTTCGTAACCTTGCCGTCGAATGTCCGTTGTCGCGTCCATTCGAGCCGGACGCTTTCGACTGTTCCCGCCCCAGAACGGCCCCTACCGCGCCGTTCTGCCGCGCTGAATCGCGGGCGCACGAATGCGCCGGCCATCAGCTTTCGCTGACGGCCTGTCGCCTTCACTATTCCTTTCGGCGCGCAGTTGCTTCCAGTTCGGGTCAGCGCGGAATGGGCAGGCTTGGCGCGCTACGGTTGGAGGGCAAAGATCGACGCCAAGCTTGCTTGGAGCTCGGAGGGGATCCCGCATTATGAGCCAGCGCCCTTCGACAACGCCTCCAAAAACTCCTCAAATCGCGCCTCCGAGTCCGCAACTGCATCCGGATCGTTGCTCTCTTCCAGTGGCCCCGCGTAATCGAGCCAGACGCGCACGAACAGCAGCAGCGCTTCCTTGATAAGGGCGAGTTCGCGCGCGCGAGCCGCGTCGCGCTTGTCCAGCCTGTCGAGCCGCACCTTGACCATGTCCGCGATAGCCGCGTCGCCGCCGTCAAGCAGCACGCGCCGCAGGGCGTCGTTGGCTGCGCGGCTGGCGTTAAGGCCGCGCTTAATCGCTTCGGCTTCGAGCGCATTCGCGATGTCGGGATCGAGATGCAATGTGACCTGACGGCGGGTGCGCATGGCAGCTCCTATCTCACCCTGGCTTTTGCGCCGCGCGCCAGGCCAGCACGCAGACGTTGTGTGATGTGACCCGCCCCCGTGGCGTCACCGCCGTCCTCAACGTCCGCGTCATCCTCCAGCGCCCCAACCTCCGCGACCTCAAACAGCGGCAGCGTCTTGTCTGCCGCGCGCGGTTTCGCCGCCAGCGAGCGGCCCTCGATCACCGGCGCTGGCGCGGCCGGCCCGGCCCAGTCATGGGCCGGGCGCGCCAACGCCTCGGTGTGCAGCGTGAGCGCCGCGTTAAATGGCGACGACAGCTTCATCGGGACGGGCTTCAGTCCGGCCACCAGGAGGGTCGCCCGATCCGCAGAGCGGTTCTTCAATTCGGCCGGTGGCAGGATCAGGCAAGCGGTCTGCTCGACAACCGGCGCGAAGCCGACCCAGGTCTCCCCTACGTAGCCGCGACGAAGCTGGAGCGCCGCGTGGCTTCCCGCGTGCGTGCTGAGCCTGTCGGCGGTGTTCTGCGCCAGCGGTCCGACCGCAGCGACGGCGTCGAACACCGCAAGACCTGCCCCGCCACCAAACACGCCGAGCGCGCCGTCAATCGTCCCGGACTGCACCAGCAGCTCCACCCCACAGCGGGGCGCGGCGCCCGTCCGCTGCGCCAGCAAAGGGATGACGCCCAGCACCGCCGGATCGTCGATCGCCAGCAGCACCCGCCGCGTCTTCGCCCTGCCCCAGGCGTCGGTCGGCGCGGCGTCTGTGACATGGGCAAGAAGCTGACCGAGCAATGCGGCCAAGAATGGCCCGTAGAGCGCGCCATCGCCCGGCGGCGCTTCAATCAGAACCGTCTTCGGTCCATCGCGCGCCACATCGGCAAGGCGCAGATCGAGCGCGCCGGTCGCCTCCGCGAGCCGCCCGTCCTGAAAGATCCGCAGCGCGCGCTCGCACGCGACCAGTCGCGCCCGCGCAGCCGCCGGATCGCCGCGCCAGACCCGCGCCATTCGTGCAATCTCAGGGTGAGCGCGCCAGACTCCGTCGGCGCGCTGGTCATGAACCGCAGCGACGATCGACGCGAACACCCGGTCGGGATCGAGCAGGCGCTGGCGCACGCCATCGAGGCTGCGCTCGGAGGGGGCGGCCGTGTGCAGATGATCGAGCAGCACCGTGGTCATCGCGGCGACGACGCCGCCGTCGCCCCCGGCCGCCAGACCTGTGGCGAGGATGCTTGCATCGCGCCAGGCGTGCGGTCCGCGCCGGATGGCCAGCAGCGGATTGATCCGCACAGTGTCTGGCCGCCCCGGCGCGAAGCGCACCACGTCATCGCGTGACACGCGCCCGCTCAATCCGCGCGTATCGACGAACAAGAGCGCGCCGGGCCAGCGCGACGCGGCGGCGATGAACACATCATCGGCGCCCCGTCCCGCGCCGAGCACCAACCGATGTCCGCACTGATGAGACAGCGTCTCCGGTGACGCCAACGCGTGACGACGCGCGGCGCCCAGTGCGCATCCCTCGCCCTTCCATAGCCCGGCGTCGCCCAGCTCACCCCACGACGCGCGGCGCCTTTCGAGTGGCACGATCAATGTCGGCGATCCGGCGATTATCCAACCGATCCACGCGCCGAACACACCTGCGCTCATCACTACAAGGCGATGCACGCCATCGCCAAAGGGCGACAAGGTCGATGCGAGGCGCGTAGCGACGGCCAAGCCAAGAGCGATCAATACCCATCCGACAATGACGTGCAGCGCGCGCATCAATCCGCTCCCCTGCAGCACCCGTTGAGAGCGATTTTGCCAGGCGGACCGCACCTTGTTGCGTGATGCTCGACGAACCCTGCCCGCCAAGGTCGTTGCCGCGTGTTGTTGCAAGTCGTCATGAGGATAATTGCTTTGTATATGCTTGATAATTGTTTCAACAGTAGCGATTATGAATTGTTAAAGCAAGATAAAGACGAAATTGTACTTGTGTTTGGCTGTTGTGCGCCATAGCATTCACGCACCTTCACGATGGCAGGCGCACCTTTTTCCAAGGTCATTCCACCTTCGCGCCGCAGGTCTCGGGAGCCGGTGTTCGATGTCGTCCGACGAGCCGTTTGACCTCTTCTCGCCGCCGCACATGCCCCGCGAGGACGTCCTGCGTCTGCATGCTTTGCGCGGCGGACGCGGCGGCGCGAGCGGACGCGCGACGAGCGGCGTGCTCGGTGGGCGACTGACAAAGCTCATGTCCGGTCGCCGCGTCGGCGGCG
>JANNVF010000469.1:0-1641 GCA_031414315.1 Hyphomonadaceae bacterium
CGGGCCTGTACGCGGTGGGTGATCTGAGCAACCCGCGTCATCCCTGTGTCGCGACCGCCCCCCGCGCGGCATTCTACACCAGCACACCCTGCCGGCCCCGGCGCACCCCGCCCCCCGCGCGGCCCGCCACTGCTCTGGACGGACCCGGGTTCTCCCGCCCACAATGGCGCCGCGGCGGATGGCGCTGCGTCAGGAAAAACGCGCATGGCCGCAAGTCCGAAGAGCCTCGGGTTCGACGCCGACCGCCTCAAGCGGGTCGATCGCTTCCTGGCCGACAAGTACCTCACCCCCGGCAAGCTGCCCTGCGCCATGACGCTGGTGGCGCGCGGCGGCGAGATCGCCCATTGGGGCGTGCAGGGCTTCGCCGATATCGAGCGCAAGGAAAAGATCGCCCAGGACACGGTCTTCCGCATCTATTCGATGACCAAGCCCGTCACGTCGGTGGCGCTGATGATGCTGGTGGAGGAAGGCAAGATCGCGCTCGACGATCCGGTGCATCGCCACATTCCGGCGTGGCGCGATCTCGGCGTGTACAAGACGGGCTTCATCGGCACGTTCCAGAGCGCGCGGCTGGCGCGGCCGATGCTGGTGGTCGATCTGCTGCGCCACACCTCCGGTCTCACCTACGGCTTCCAGAACCGCACCAACGTCGACGCCGCCTACCGCAAGCGTGGCGTCGGCACGATGCCGAGCAAGGGCACGCTCGACGAGATGATCGCCACGCTGGGCGAGATGCCGCTCGAATTCTCGCCGGGCGAGGCGTGGAACTATTCGGTGTCCACCGACATCTGCGGGTATCTCGTGGAGAAACTGTCCGGCAAGCCGCTCGGCCAGTTCTTCAAGGAACGGATCTTCACGCCGCTCGGCATGACCGACACCGGCTTTGAGGTCGCGCCCGCCGCCGGCGACCGCTTCCCGTCGTGCTACGCGATCAAGCCGGACGGCAGCGGGATCATGAAGATCGACGATGCGCGCAACAGCAGCTATCTCGCGCCGCCGACATTCGTCTCCGGCGGAGGCGGTCTCGTCTCCACGGCGTCCGACTATCTACGTTTTTGCCGCATGATGCTGGGCGGCGGCGAACTCGACGGCCAGCGCCTGCTCGGGCGCAAGACAGTCGAGCTGATGACCATGAACCATTTGCCTGGCGGACAGTTTCTCTCGGCCATGTCGCAGTCGCTGGTCAGCGAGGCATCCTACGACGGTATCGGCTTCGGGCTCGGCTTCGCGGTGACGATGGACCCTGCCCGCTCGCTCATCCCGGGCAGCGTCGGCGAATACTCGTGGGGCGGCGCGGCCAGCACCTATTTCTGGATCGACCCGAAGGAAGACCTGATCGCGATCTTCATGACCCAGTTCATGCCGTCGACGCTGTATCCGCTGCGGCGTGAACTGCGCACGGCGGTGTATTCGGCGATGACGTAGGAATGGTTCTTCTCCCCTTGGGGAGAAGAACACCAGCCTCACCGCCGCGCCAGTTTTTCCGCGAGATCGGCGAGGCGCTGCGTGGCGTCGATCTTGGCCGACGCGCGCGCGGTGGCGGCGCGCACCGCGAGATCGTGGACGTCGCCCAGACGCTTGCCGAGCAATGCGGCAAGCGAGGCCGCATTGAAATCGTATTCCGGGATCGCGTCGGCGGCG
>JANNVF010000470.1:0-9393 GCA_031414315.1 Hyphomonadaceae bacterium
ACTGTTTACCCGGGTGCCCGCGCGGCCACCCCACGCGGCGAGCGCGGCCTGCTCACCCGCCGCCGCCGTCGCACGGGCCACGACAGCAGCCTCGTTCGCCGCCTGCGCGTTGGCGCGGGCGGTCTCCACGACGGCGCGGACAAGCGGGTGCACGGCGTCAAGCGAGGGGGCGGCTGCGGCAGGGCGCGGGACGGTGGCGTCCGCGCGGGCGACCCCGGCAGGCGTCAGCGCCAGCAACATAAGCAACGCAAGACCAGACGTTCGTGACCGCATCACGCATCTCCCGTGACGGCACGGTCGGCCTGGACGCAGGCGTCCGTCAAGCGGCGGGCTGATCCACGTTCTTGACCCGCGACAGCGGCGCTGCGGGCGCCTGTGCTTCGGCTTGGGCGGAGATCACCGGGTCCATCTTCGCCTTCCGCCAGCCGCCATAGCGGTAGTAAAGCGCAGCCAGCGCACACGCGACCAGCATGCTGGCCGGGAAGCTCCACCAGATCGCGGCTTCACCAAGCGTCGGCTGCAGCAGCATCGCCATGGTGATCCGCACGCCGAACAAAGAGATCGCGAGAATGATCAGCGGCGGCGTCACAGCACCCGTCGCGCGCACGACGCCGAACAGCACGAACATCACGCCGAACGGGATGAACGACCACACGATGGCGAGGTTGATCCGCTCGGCGATGGCCACCGTCGTCGGCGCGCCCGGCAGGAAGACGCCAAGCAGCGCGTGATCGACGAGGTAGACGAGGATCACCAGCGCGCCGGTCAGCAGCACGTTGATCGTCACGCCCGCTGCCGCAGTCTTTTCCACCCGATCCCAGCGACCCGCGCCGACGTTCTGCGCCGCCATGGAGGACGCCGCCGCGCCGATCGCCATCGCCGGCATCTGCACGTACGTCCAGATCTGGGCGCCGACCCCGTAGGCTGCCACGGTCTCTGCGCCGTAGCCGTTGACCATGCTGATCATGATCAGCGCGGAGCTGGAGATCACCAGCATCTGCAGGCCCATCGGCAGGCCCTTCATGATCATCGTGCGCAGCAGCACGCCATCGGGCCGCAGGTAACGCAGCTCCGGTCCCTTGAGGCGCAGGTCCAGTTTGCGACCGTAGATGTAGGCGATCATGGCGGTCAGCGAGATCGCCTGCGCGATCAGCGTGGACATCGATGCGCCCGCGATGCCCAGTTTGGGAAACGGGCCGATCCCCGCGATCAGGAACGGGTTCAGGCCGATGTCGAGAACGACCGCCACCACCATGAAGATGAACGGCGTGCGGGAATCCCCCCCGCCGCGCAGCGCCATCCCGAGGAAGGTGGTCAGGAACATGAACGGCATCGAGACGAAGACGACGCGGAGGTAATCTTCCGCCAGCGGCTGCGCGATGGCGGGTGTGTTGAGCCAGCCCAGCATGGTGGGAGTCAGAAGGTAGCCGCCCAAGCCGACGACCACCGCCGCCACCAGGAAAAACCCGACGCCGGCTCCCACCGCGCGCTTGGCCCGGTCGAGGTCGCCCGCGCCCATGGCCTGCCCGATCATGATGGTCGCCGCCATGCCGACCCCGAACACCACGCCCATCATCAGGAACATGATCAGGTTGGCGTTGGAGGTGGCCGCCAGCGCGGTCTCCCCCAAGAGCCGCCCCACCCAGATCGCGTTGACCGACCCGTTCAGCGACTGGAGCATGTTGCCGGCCAGGATCGGCAGCGAGAACATCAGGAGCGTCCGCCCGATCGGCCCCTCGGTCAGCTTGCCCGGCCGGACGGGGCCGGCGGCCCTCACCGGCGGGGGCGTCTGAGCGGGGGCGTCGACGGACATGGATGGCTCCTGTCCGATCGGTCCGGACGGCAGTGTGGGGGACAAAGGTGAGGTAGACCCACGGGGCGGTCGCACAACCCCCAAAGTCCCTCAGGCGGCACTGTACACCCAGCCGACCCGATGCTATCAGCCCCGTCCTTCGAGCGTGTCCGGCCAAAAGCCATGCCGGACGCGCCGTAATGCTTTGCCCCGTCCTTTCGAGGTCTGTGGGTGATGGAGAGCGAAATGGCCAAACAGAAGCTCAAGACCAAGAGCGGCGTGAAGAAGCGCTTCAAGCTCACGGCAACGGGCAAGGTGATGGCCGGCGTCGCCGGCAAGCGCCACCGCCTGATCAGCCACAACGGCAAGTACATCCGCCAGAACCGTGGAACGATGGAGCTCGCGAAACCCGATGCGGATCGCGTGAAACTCTGGATTCCCTACGGCCTCAACTGAGCGGAGACTGACCAATGGCGCGCGTAAAACGCGGCGTGACAGCTCACGCCCGACACAAGAAAGTTCTCGATCAGGCGAAGGGCTATTTCGGCCGTCGCAAGAACACCTTCCGCGCAGCGAACGCTGCGGTGGAGAAGGCCGGCAAGTACGCCTACCGCGACCGCAAGGTGAAGAAGCGCACGTTCCGCGCGCTCTGGATCCAGCGGATCAACGCGGCGGTGCGCACCGAGGGGCTGACGTATTCGCGATTTATCGACGGGCTCATCAAGGCCGGTGTCGAAATGGATCGCAAGGTGATGGCGGACCTCGCCATGAACCAGCCGGAAGCCTTCAAGGGGCTCGTGGCAAAGGCGAAGAGCGCGCTGGCTTAGGCTGCGGTTTGAGGCAAGGCCAGGAACGCGGCGGAGACAACGCCTCCGCCGCGTTTTTTCAGCTGAGTTCAATCATCGTCGGCGGCGATCGGCGCTGCTTCCTTGAGCTTGCGCCTCTCGAAGTCCGCTTGCGTCGACGGCACCAGCCTGAAGCCGCCGGTGACAAGGCCCATGCGCACGGATTGTTCGACGTAGTAGGTCTCGCCGGACTCCACCTCCATGCGCAGGCGATCCTGGGCGAGATTCACCGCCATCGGACCGGTGATGTTGAAGTTGTAGATGCCGGGCTCGGCCTCATAGACGAAGTACGATCCATTTGGCAGTCGCCCGATGCGCGGATCGGCGTCCTGCACACGCCCGTCCTCTCCGACTTTCGCGACGCGGTAGGTGTAGACTGCGCCGGTGAGACGCGAAGGGCGGAAGAAATAGATCTTACTCTTGGGCTCGGCGGCGGCTGCGGGCGCAGGTTCAGCGGCGGATTCGGGCGCCGCCTCGGGGAGCGCCTCGGCGGCGGGCGCCGGTTGAGTTTCGGGCGTGGCAACCGCTGTCGCAGCCGGCGCTGCTTCGGGTGTCTGTGCAGGCGCTGTGGCGGCGAAGCCGAGCGCCGCCGCTGCGGCGAGGGCAGTAAGGATTGAGCGCATTGTTGGTATTCCCTTTATGGCTGAGACGACGGGGAGAGCGCTGGGGAGGGGGCGGGCGGCGGGCGGCGCACGATCGCGTCGACGGCGAGGCGCGCCTGCGCGCGCGTACCCGCTGGAATTTCGATCTCGCCGCCCTGCACGAGCACGCTGGCGATGCCGACATAGGGGACAAGGAGGAGCGTGTTGGCGGTGTCGACGCGGCTCCGCCCGGCAACCTGGATGGTCATGCCGCGAATGCGCACGCGCTGGCCGTCAAGTTCGAGAAAACGGCCGGAGATAATCAGCTTGCCTTGCTGGCCGGCCATGCGCGACGGCGCGGCGTCGAGCACCTCGCCGCCAGCCGCCGCACCCATGGGTACGACGACTTCACCGCCGACAACGATCGGCTCCGCGAGCCGGAGGGCGACGAAATCGCCGACGGGCGTGGACTTGGAGCTGAGTGGATCGCGGAATTCGAGCGTGACGGCGGTTCCGGCGGGAATGGTTACGGTGTCGGAGACAACGGGCGCCGGCGGGGGGGCCGTGACAACCGGCGGCTCGGTGAGTGCGGGCGCCTGCGCGGCAGCCGCTCCGGCAAACGCGATCCAGCAGACAAATGCCAGCCGTGCAGATCCGTTGGACATTGTGTCCCCCCTTATAGCCACCGCCCCCAAGCCAGTCGCGGGCACATTGCCCCAGCCGACCCCTTGAGGGCTAGCCCCGCAGATCTCTCTTTCGTTCGCCCCCTTTGCCTACAAGCACCACACAACTAAGACCCAACCCATGAGCCAGACCTCTCCCGATCTTTCCGCGCTGGAGCGCGATCTTTCCGACCGCATCGCGTCGACTTCGGACGAAGCCGCGCTCGAAGGTATCCGCGTGGAAGCGCTCGGCAAGCAGGGCGCGATTAGCGCGCTGATGAAGACGCTGGGCGCCATGAGCCCCGACGAGCGGCAGGCGATGGGTCCGAAACTCAACGGCCTGAAGGATCGCATCGGCGAGGCGATCGTCGCGCGCAAGGCCACGCTCGCGGAAGCAGCGCTGGAAGCGAAGCTGATCGCCGAGAAGGTCGACGTCTCGCTGCCGCCGGCGCCGGTGCGCGTCGGCGCGATCCACCCGATCAGCTTCGTGCAGGAAGAACTCGCGCGCATCTTCGGCGAGATGGGTTTCACGCTGGAGGAAGGCCCCGACATCGAGACCGACTTCAACAACTTCACCGCGCTCAACTTCCCCGAGAAGCACCCCGCGCGGGACATGCACGACACGTTCTTCCTCGGCGGCTCGCCGCGCAACGACCCAGACCCGGACAGGAGCGTGCTGACCGAGATGGCGGTCAACCGCGAGCGCAAGGTGCTGCGCACACACACCAGCCCCGTGCAGGTGCGCACGATGCTGAAGCAGAAGCCGCCGATCCGCATGATCTGCATGGGCCGCACGTACCGCAAGGACAGCGACGCCACGCACACGCCGATGTTCCACCAGATCGAAGGCCTCGTCATCGACGAGGTGACGACGATGGCCGACCTGAAGGGTACGCTGATGGCGTTCATCAAGGCGTACTTCGAAGTCGACGACGTGCAGGTGCGCTTTCGCCCGCACCATTTCCCGTTCACCGAACCGAGCGCGGAGATGGACGTGCGCTGCGACCGCTCCGGCGGCTCGGTGAAAATCGGGCAGGGCGACGACTGGCTGGAAATTCTCGGCTGCGGGATGGTGCATCCCAATGTACTGAAGAACTGCGGCCTCGATCCGGAAAAGTATCAGGGCTACGCGTTCGGCATGGGCGTCGATCGCCTCGCCACGCTGAAGTACGGCATGCCGGATCTGCGCGACTACTTCGCGTCCGACGTGCGCTGGCTGAAGCACTACGGCTTCTCTCCGTATCTGCTGCCCGGCCTTGCGGGAGGTTTGTGATGGCTGACGTCGCAACAACGCCGAAAACCGTCGATCCGATGGGCCTCTCCGCCAGCGTGCGGATGCAGCTCACCGGCTGCCCGGACACGCCCGCACTCGTCGAGGCGCGCCAGCCCAACGTCAGCCCCGCACAATGGATGTACCAGCGCATCGCGCAGGCGATCGTGGCGTTCGAGAAGACGCTCGATTCCGAACATGAGGTCGGCTTCCACCTCGTCAGCACCAGCGGCGGGCAGACGATGCATGTGCTCGACGTCGGCTTCTGGGCGCCGGATCTCGTACTGTTCTTCGGCCGCAGCGGCGACGGCTCACCGATCCAGCTGATGCAGCACGTGACGCAGGTGAACCTCATGCTGGTAGCGGCGAAGAAGGAGGCGCCGGAACAGGAACCCAACCGCATCGGATTCGAGATCATGAAGAAGGTCGAGGAATCGGTGGCTGCCGCGCCTGTCGCTGCGCCGACGCCGGAGGTGAAACCGTGAAGTTCACGTTCTCCTGGCTGAAGGATCACCTCGAAACCGACGCCACGCTAGACCAGATCGTCGATGCGATGACGATGGCCGGTCTCGAAGTTGAATCGGTGGAGGACCCCGGCGCGAAACTCGCGGTATTCTCCGTCGCGCGCATCGTGGAAACCGCGCAGCACCCCAACGCCGATCGCCTGCGCGTGTGCCAGGTGGAGACGAAGGACGGGCGCAAGGAAATCGTCTGCGGCGCGCCGAACGCCCGGCCGGGGCTCGTCACCATGTATGCGCCGCTCGGCGCCTACATTCCGGGCAGCGGGATCACGCTGGAAGCGCGGCCCGTGCGCGGTGTCGTGTCCAACGGCATGCTGTGTTCCGGCGCCGAACTCGAAATCGACTCGGACGCCGACGGCATTCTTGAACTCGATGCGAAACTGCAAGTGGGCACGTCCGCTGCTGAAGCGCTGGGCCTGTCCGATGCAGTGATCGATTTCGAGGTAACGCCGAATCGACCCGACTGGCTTGGCGTCGTGGGCATCGCGCGCGATCTGGCTGCCGCCGGCGTCGGCAAATTCGTGACGCGCGCGGTGACGCCGGCCCCGGCGCGGATCACATCGCATGTGCGCGTCGCCACCGAAGACGAAAGTGCGTGCCCGGTGTTCGCGGCGCGGCTGGTGCGCGGCGTCAAGAACGGGCCGTCGCCTGCCTGGCTGCAGCAGCGCCTGAAAGCAATCGGCATCAAGCCGCGCAGCGCGCTGGTCGATATCACCAACTACCTCACCTACGATCGCGCCCGCCCGCTGCACGTCTATGACGCGGCCAAGCTCAAGGGCGTCGTGCGCGCGCGCATGGGCAAGGCCGGCGAAAGCTTCGTAGGTCTCGACGGCAAGACCTATGCGGTGACGCCGGAGATGTGCGTCATCGCCGACGACAGCGGCGTGCTCGGTCTCGGCGGCGTCATCGGCGGGGAATCCACCGGCTGTTCGGATGAAACCACCGACGTGCTGATCGAAAGCGCGTGGTTCGATCCGCTGCGCACGTTCCAGACCGGGCGCGCCACCGGCCTCAACACCGACGCGCGCTATCGCTTCGAGCGTGGCGTCGATCCGGGCTTCATCGTGCCGGGGCTCGATCTCGCGACCCGGCTGGTGCTCGACATCTGCGGAGGCCTCGCGTCCGAGGAAATGATCTCGGGAAAAATTCCGAGCGCGCCCGCGGAGATCACGTTCGATCTCGACCGCGTGCGCACGCTCGCGGGTCTCGATGTGAAAGCGCCGCGTGTGCGGGCGATCCTGAAGGATCTCGGCTTCGAGGTGGCGGCCAAGGATGGTTCGTTCGCCAGACAGATCGTCGTCAAGCCGCCGACCTGGCGCCGTGACGTCGAAGGCCCCGCCGATCTCGTGGAGGAGATCGCGCGCATCGAAGGCTACGACAAGCTGCCGGCGAACGATCCGCCGCGCGCCAACGGCTACCGCGCGCCCGCCGCCAGCGTCGGCGAAAGCCGCGCGCGGCTGGCGCGCCGCGCGCTCGCAGGCGCCGGCTATTTCGAGTGCGTCACGTGGAGCTTCTGCGAACGCAGGCATGCGCAACTGTTCGGTGGCGGCGCCGACGCGCTGATGCTCGCCAACCCGATCGCGGCGGACCTCGACTGCATCCGGCCCTCGGCGCTGCCGAACCTGCTGCGCGCCGCGCAACGCAACCTTGACCGCGGCCGCGGCGACGCGATGTTCTTCGAGGCCGGTCCGGCATGGACCGGCGATGGCGACGCTGATCAGGCGCGTACGGTCGCTGCGATCCGTCAGCCGAAACCGCAACGGCACTGGGCCGGCGCCGAGGCGGCCGATCTCTACGCCATGAAGCGCGACTGCCTGCTGGCGCTCGCCGCCATGGGCGCGCCCGTCGCGTCGTTGCTGACGGGGCCCGCGACGGCGCCGTGGCAGCATCCGGGGCGCGGCGGGTCGCTGAAGATCGGCAACCGCGTGGTCGGCACGTTCGGCGAAGTGCATCCGCGCATTCTCGCGGGGCTCGGCGTGGACGGTCCCGCGCTCGCGTTCGAGGTGATGGTGGATCTCTTGCCGCCGCCGCGCGCGAAGGCGACGCGCGAAAAGCCGGCGCTGGAGAAGCTCGATCTCATGCCGCTCTCCCGCGACTTCGCGTTCGTGGTGGACGAGAAAATTCCCGCCGCCGATCTCGTGCGCGCGGCGTACGGCGCCGACAAGCAGCTCATCGCGGACGTGGCGCTGTTCGACGTCTATCGCGGGCAGGGCGTAGGCGAGGGCAAGAAGTCACTCGCCATCGAAGTGACGCTTCAGCCACGCGAGAAGACGCTGGCGGACGCGGACATCGAGGCGGTGAGCGCGAAGATCGTCGGCGCAGTGACGAAGGCGACGGGAGGAAGTTTGCGAGGTTAGCCGTTCACTCCGCGAATTCGGTCACATCAATTTTGATGGTGATTGCGTCACCTGCCACGGAAGCAATGCCGCTCGAAAGAAAGATCCTCGCAGAGTCGGCGTGTATGGCGAGAGAGCGCGGCCCTGTCCATCGCACCACGAGACCGCTGACATGATCGGCACGTAGAGCGGGTTCTCCCGCAGGCTTGGACCCCGCTTTGAGAATGTAGACCTCGGTAGGTGTTGCGACCGTTGCGTCGGTTTTCCGAATCGCTACAACCGCTTCGTATTCTCCGGAAGGACTTGTGACACGTTGTTGTTCTGATACGGGAACCGAGCAACCGACGACCAAGGTGGCGCCTACGATAATCAAGATTCTAAAAATCGCGCTCACGGCATCGCTCCCGTCAACACCTTCGCCGCGACATCGCGATCCACGTTAGCGCCAGTCAAAATCACCGCCGCCTTCCCGCGCCCCTTCTCCTTCAACGCTGCCGCCAGCGCCGCTGCACCCGCGCCTTCGGCCATGTTGTGGGTGTCTTCGTGCAGGATGCGCATGGCGTCGGCGATCTCGGCGTCGCTGACGCGGACGATGCGCTCGGCGCCGGCGTTGATGATCGCCACGGCGTCGGCGTTAGGCACGCGCACGGCGAGGCCATCGGCGAAGGTGTTCGCTGTCTGCGTCTCCACCGGCACGCCGGTTTCGAACGAGCGCGCGTAGCAGTCGGCGTTTTCGGACACGACCCCAACCACCTTCGTCGGCAGGCCGAACAGGTCGCGCACCTGGATCACCGCGCAGATGCCGGAGCCGAGGCCGACCGGCACATACACCGTCTCCAGATCGGGATGTGCGCCGAACAGCTCCACCGCGTAGGTGGCGACACCCGCGACGAGATCGGGGTGGAACGACGGCGCGAACTTCAGGCCCTGACCGGCGCCGAGGCGCATGGCGTGCAGGCGCGCGTCGTCAAAATCCTTGCCATGCTCGATGAGATCGGCGCCGAACGCGCGCATGGCGGCGTTCTTCTCCTTCGAATTGCCGAGCGGCACGACGATGGTGATCGGCACGCCCATTTGCGACGCCGCGAACGCAAGGCTCTGGCCGTGGTTGCCGCGCGTCGCGGTGACGAGGCCGGTGACGCCGGGATCGTGCGCACGCAGGCGTGCGAGATATACGAGGCCCCCGCGCACCTTGAACGCGCCGGTGGGGCAGTGGTTCTCATGCTTCACGACGATGCCGTGTCCCGCGCGTTGCGCGAGCAGCGGCCACAGGTACGCCGGCGTTGGCCCGAACACGCTGCGCACGATGCGCCAGGCATCATCGAGATCGGCGCGGGCGATCACGTGTCTTCGTCCTCGTGCAACTGCCGCGCTGGCTTCGGCGTG
>JANNVF010000471.1:0-1997 GCA_031414315.1 Hyphomonadaceae bacterium
GAACATTCGGACCTGATGATCCTGCTCGCGCGCACCACCCCGCGTGAGGAAGCGGCGAGCCGGACCGAGGGCCTCAGCGTCTTTATCGTCGATATGCGTGCAGCGGTGGGCAACGGCCTGACCATCCGCCCCATCGAAACGATGATGAACCATGCGACGACCGAAGTGTTTTTCGACAATCTGCGCGTGCCCGCCGCCAATTTGATCGGGGATGAGGGCAAGGGGTTCCGCTACATTTTATCGGGCATGAACGCCGAACGGCTGCTGATCGCGGCGGAATGTATCGGCGATGCCAAATGGTTCATCGCCAAAGCCAGCGCCTATGCCAAGGCACGCGTGCTGTTCGGCCGGCCCATCGGGCAGAATCAGGGCGTGCAGTTCCCCATCGCCCGCGCCTATGCCCAGATGCGCGCCGCCGAACTGATGGTGATTGAGGGACTGCGCAAATATGAGGCGGGCGAGCCGGTGGGCGAAGAAGCCAATATGTCCAAAATGCTCGCCGCTGAGGCGAGCTGGGCGGCGGGCGAGGCTTGCATTCAAACCCATGGTGGTTTTGGCTTTGCTGAAGAATATGACATTGAGCGAAAATTCCGCGAGACGCGGCTCTATCAAGTGGCCCCGATTTCCACCAACCTCATCCTGAGCCACGTCGCCACGCACGTGCTCGGTCTGCCGAAATCGTTCTGACATGGCGAACGCTGCGCGCTTCGACGACTGGATCGGGCGTACCGAAACAGTGCAGGATGAAATAGCGGCCGCGCCATTGCGTGGGCTCGCGGCGTTGCTGGACTACGAGACGCCGCCGTGGGGCGCTGATGTCGCGCCACTCCTCGCACACTGGCTCTATTTTCTGCCAATGGCGCGACAGACCGATATCGATCACGACGGCCATCCGAAACGCGGCGGCTTCCTGCCGCCGGTGGATCTGCCGCGCCGCATGTGGGCGGGCGGGCGGCTGCGATTTCTGGCGCCGCTTCGCGTTAACGCAGTCGCGGAGCGGGTGTCGACCATCAAGACCATCGCCGAGAAGAAAGGCGCTTCCGGCGAGATGGTGTTCGTCACCGTCGCGCACGATGTTCGTGTTGACGGCGCCACGGTGATCGAAGAGGAGCAGGACATCGTCTATCGCGGCGTTGCAGGCCCGGCAGGGCAGTCCCACGGCGCCGCGTTGCGTGAGGCATCAAGCACGCGAACGTTCAAGCCAGATCCGGTGGCGCTTTTTCGCTTTTCAGCGCTGACCTTCAACGCGCACCGCATTCACTATGATCGCGACTACACTACTGCCATCGAGGGGTATAGCGGGCTCGTCGTGCAAGGGCCATTCGTCGCCATGCTGCTGATGGACCACTTTCTGCGGGATGCGCCGGGATCGATCGTGCGCGCATTTTCCTTTCGCGCGCAGCGCCCAGTGTTTGAAGGCGAGTCGGCCACTTTGAATGCACACGCCGCAGGGGAGTTGTGGTGCGCCAATGCGGCGGGAGACATCACGATGAAGGCGAACGTCGAGGTGTATTGACGATGTATCGGTCCCTTCTGTCTGTCCCTGCGAACGATGACAAACGCCTGGCTGGCGTGCACGAACGCGGTGCCGATGCGTTCATTCTCGATCCAGAGGATACGGTCGGTTATGACGCCAAATCTGCAGCGCGGGCAAACATCCGGCAGATCGCAGACGGTCTGCAGGCGCGGGGCGCAGTGGTGTTCGTGCGCATCAACGCGCCTTAGCGTATGGCGCTTGCCGATCTTGAGGCGGTGTCTCTCCTTCCGTGCAGGGCGTTGTGGCGCCGAAGGTGCGTGACACGGCGCAGGCGCAGATCGTTGGAGAGATGATCCGCGAAATTGAGGACGCACGCGGCATGCGGCGCGGAGAGACCAATCTCATTGCACTCATCGAGAGTCCGGCAGGCATCCAGAATGCCGCCGCCATCGCGGCGGTGCACGGCGTGTCCGGTCTCGCACTCTGCAGTGAAGACCTAGGCGCGGACATCGGCGTCGCG
>JANNVF010000472.1:0-3189 GCA_031414315.1 Hyphomonadaceae bacterium
CTCGGCGGCACTGGTGAATGGCCAGGCCACGTTCAATCTCGGCGTGTTATCCACCGGCAGCCACAGCCTCGCCGCCAGCTACGCCGCGCAGAATGGCTTCGCCGCCAGCACGGGCAGAGGAACTCTCACCATCGTCGCACCGCGCCCGACGCAGCTCACCGTCAGCGCCCCGGCGGTCACTGTGAATCAAACCGCCAGCGTCACCATCGGCGTCGCCAGCCCTGGGAACCCGGTGCCGACGGGCCATGTGACCTTGAGCGTGGATGGCGGCGCAGCGCTCACGGCGGCGCTGGTGAATGGCGAGGCCACGTTCAATCTCGGCATCTTGTCCTCCGGCAGCTACAGCCTCGCCGCCAGCTACGCCGCGCAGAATGGCTACCTCGCCAGCACGGGCAGCGGCACGCTCACGGTCAACCGGCTCGCGTCCCTCCTGGTTCTCACGCAATCCCCGAAGGTCTATCGCGACCAGCCCCCTTCTCTCGTGGCAAATTTCGGCATCGGCCTGGGACCGATCGGCACCCGCCCCGTGCAGTGCTACACGGACAGCTCGCTCACCACGCCCATCCCGCCGCCGACGAATGTGGGCACCTACTTTGCCACGGCGAGCTTCGCCGGGGATGCCACCTATGCGCCGACCAGCCTGGCGCAGAGCTTCACCATCGCCCAGGCCGCCACGCGCATCGACCTCTCCATCGCGGCGACATTTCCAAACACCGGCTCGCCCGTGGCCCCGACGGGCGTGGTGACTTTTGTGGATGATACTTTCGGAATCTTCGGCGTCTTCATCGATGTCGGCACCGCGAGCTTCCCGCCCACCTTCACCTACTACCTCGCCAGCGACACCGGCTTTACCAATCCGCTCGCCGGGCCGCCGCGCGACTCGGGCAGCTACGTGGTCGTGGCGAGCCTCGCGGCGACGGCGAACTACCAGGCGGCGATGCCTCAAAGTGCCGCGTTCAGCATCGTCGGGGCGCCCTCGCTCGTCGTCACCACCACCGTGGATGAAGACAACGGCACCAGCGACCCGGCCAATGGCACCGGCACCAGTCTGCGCGAGGCGCTGAAGTATGCGCAAAACCTGGGCGGCGCACGGACCATCACCTTCGCGCCGGGGCTGGCCGGGCAGACGGTCACGCTCACCGCGGGCTGGGGCGGCAGTGGCGACCCTACCGCGCTGTCGGTTTCCACGGCGGTGACGATTCAGGGCCACGCCACTGCCCCCGGCGTCACGCTCGCCATGGGCGCGGGCGTCACGCGGCGGCATTTTTCCGTCGCGTATGGCGGTGCGCTGACTTTGCAAAATCTCACGCTTACCGGCGGCAACCTAGCCTCCAGTAGCGGCTGGCTCGGCAGCGGCGGCTCCATCGAGAGTTATGGCGACCTCGATGTGACCGGCTGCACATTCACTGGGAACATTGGCCAGAGCGGCGGCGCACTTTACCTCTCTGGCCCGTTTGTTACTTACCTGACGCCGCCGCAGACGCGGGTCGCGAACTCGACCTTCACGGGGAATACCACGGCTACCGAAGGCGGTGCGATTTATACCCGTAGAGGCGTGATGGCGCTGACGAATGTGACCATTGCCGACAACAACTCACAATTGAATAGCACCTTCTTACGAGGCGGCGGCATTTACCAGCAGTTTAACGAGACACGGCTGGTGAACTGCATCATCGCACGCAACACGCCCGACGACTTGCTGTCCGAATTCTCGGATGTGGTGGAAAGTTTCAACAATCTCATCGGCGTCCCCGCCGCGAGCCTGGGTCTCGGCGCGCTCGCGGACAACGGCGGGCCGACGCGGACGATGGCCTTGCAGCCCAACAGCCCGGCGCTCAATGCCGGCGCGACGGTCGCCAGCCTCACCACCGACCAGCGCGGCCAGGGGCGACCGCAGTTCGGTGCGGCGGACATCGGCGCGTTTGAATCGAACGCCGTCGATACCGGCCAGGCCACACTCTCCGTCGGCGGGGCGTATTGGTATCTCGGCACGCCCGCCGTCGGAAACGATCTGCGCGTCTATTACCTGCTGCCGGGCCAGCCCGAGGTGTGGGTGGACGGCGGCTCGGGCGTGCGCCTCGGCCAGGCCCTCGATGGCACCGTGCTGGTGGAAAACGCCAACGGCGAAGTCTATGCCCGCACCGGCTCGACCACGGGCCTCGGCAGCGCGTGGCCACGGCTCACCTCCGTCGTCGCGGGCGACTTGGCGACGTGGTTCTTCGGCCCCGATGGCCTCGGCAGCGACGCCTACATTTACCGCTGGGCCACCAGCGGCGCACCGAGCTACAGCGACGGCTACGCCACGCAGCTCTCCGTCACGGCCAACGGCTCCATCCTCGCCCGCAACAACGCCGGGGACTACTATCTCCGGGTCGGCTCGAATGCGGGACTCGGCTCCTTTTGGCAACTCTTGAACCAATCGCTCGTCTCCTGGCGCCTCCTCCACGGGCTGCCCTACGACGGCACGCAAGACCTCGCGAATCCTTCCTCCGACGGCGTCGCCAACCTGCTCAAGTATGCCTTCAACATGGCCCCGAATGCCGGCGACCTCGCGCGCGTCAACGTCGCCGAGCTGCCCGAAAACGGCACCGCCGGCCTGCCCTTCCTCTATCGCGATGCGCAGGGGCGACTGGTCATCGAATTCGTCCGCCGCAAAGCCGCGACGCTCCCCGGCATCGCCTGCATCGTCGAGACCGGCGACGACCTCGCCGCTTTGCAACCGCTGAGCCTGAGCGGCGCGGCGGTCGTCTCGATCGACGCGACGTGGGAGCGCGTCGCCGTCACCGACCCGACCATCACGCCGAAACGCTTTGGCCGCGTGCGGGTGAGCGTCGTGCCGTAGCATTGAGTTCAGCGACGTTGCGATTTCGTGAGCGATCGGCAGGCGGACGTCCAGTTCGCGCGCCGCTTGATGCCGGTGCGCAATGGTGCCTCGACTTGAAAGGCCGCGGGCGATAACAGGCTGCCACCATGTTTGCCGTCGGTGCCATCCGCTGGTCGCGAATTCTCCACTTCTTTTCCGTTCTGCTGGCGCTCCCCGGATTTGGGGCGGCGGAGATCGTGTTGCAGCGCGGGCATGACCTGGAAGCGCTGGCGGCGGTCTACAGTCCGGATGGGCGCATCATCGCTTCCTCCGGGGAAGCGGAGGCGATCCGGCTTTGGGATCGGGAGTCGGGGGATTTGATCGGG
>JANNVF010000473.1:0-1729 GCA_031414315.1 Hyphomonadaceae bacterium
TACGAGGCCGCGCGCGGCAAATCTTGAGTCAACGGCGCCCGAGGCTAGTGCGCCTTCGCCCTGGCGCCGCCGCCGCGCATGAACAGCACCTTCTTCACCGCGAAGAACATGGCGATGATCACCAGCAACCCGACGTACAGCGTCGCGATGAACCCCCAATAGGCCGGATCGGTGACCGGCGGCAGCTTCAGCGCGCCGTCGCCCAGCACGATGGGACGCACCGCCTCGACCACGGCGTAGGCTACCGTGGCGCCCAGCGTGAGACCGAACCACTGCCCCCAGCCCTGCATGATCACCACCGCCAGCAGCGCGATGATCAGGCCCTGCGGGCCGTTCACCTGGTCGTAGCCGTTGTTGAGAAACGTCAGTCCGGTGTCGAGATAGGATTGGAGCTGATCCATGCGCCTGCTGTTCCCCGATAAGCGATCAGCGGAACCTAGCGAACTCCCGCCCGGATCGCCAGCCGGCGGTTATGATTACCCCTCAGGCGCGTAATCAGGCGCACGAGCAGAAACGCGGCGATCACGGCGGCTCCCGAGGACCGGCGAGGCCGTCCGCGCGGGCCGATGCAAGCCGTGCGCCGTCCTATTGCATGGACTGGGCGGCGGCTATGGTCACCGCCAGCAGCGTGAGGGCGATGCCGGCGGCGGTCAGGGCCGCAAGCCCCATCAGCGGCGAGATCCCGGCCCGTCGGGGCTCCACGCGCGAAACGAACCGGATGTTGCTGATCCGCCGGCGGGGCTGGGTGGGGGTCGTCATGGTCCTCTTGGCTCCTGGCGATCACTTCGACCGCCCATGCAAGAGACACTCCCACCCCGCATTTCGACAGGACACGGCCCCGCCCGGGCGCCGATGGTTGCCCGATGGCGCCCGATGATTTGCCGACCTGGCCTCAGCCGCCGCCGAACCGGGCTGTCCACTCCGCCACGTCGGCATCCTCGATCTTCTTGAACAGGACATCCGGGGGCGTGAACGGGAGGTTGCGGGGCAGCGCGTCAAGCAGACCCTTGTCGTCGGCCTTTGGCCACGCACGCCGGTCCGCAGGGACGCCAAGGGAATCGAGCACGACCGCCGCCGCGTCCGGGATGAACGGCTGGGCGACGATCGCGAACAGCGCCACGAGGTTGAGCCCGGTGCGTACGCCCACTGCAGCGCGCGCCTCGTCGGTCTTGAACGCCGTCCAGGGCGCTGCGACCTGCAGGTATTCATTGCCCGCGACCCAGAGCGCACGCGTTTCTGCGGCCGCTTTGCGGAACTCCATCTCCTCGTGGAGCTGCGTCAGCGTCGCCAGCCGCTGCGCGATGTCGGCGGCGAGTTTGGTTTCCAGGTCGCCGGGTTCTCCGGCGTCCGGGTTCTTCGCGTCGAACTTCGCCGCACAGAATCGCGTGATGCGGTTCACGAAATTGCCGAACACATTCGCGAGGTCCGCATTCACGCTCTGCTGGAACTGCTCCAGCGTGAACGCGGCGTCGGCGCTCTCCGGCGCGTTGGCCATCAGGTACCAGCGCCAGTAGTCGCTTGGCAGAAGCTCCAGCGCCGCGTCCATGAAGATGCCGCGCTTCTCGGACGTCGAGAACTTGCCGCCGTACCACGTCACCCAGTTGAACGCCTTCAGGCGATCGACCAGCTTCCAGGGCTCACCCGAACCCATGATCGTCACCGGAAAACTCACGGTGTGGAAGGCGACGTTGTCCTTGCCCATGACCTGGACATAGCGGACGTCGGACGC
>JANNVF010000474.1:0-2134 GCA_031414315.1 Hyphomonadaceae bacterium
GATTGAAGAAACTGGTGTGGAAGTTGCGGTCGGTCAGCAGCATGGTCAGCGCGCCCGCGAGCACCGGCAGCGCCAGCACCAACAGCCACACCGTCACCAGGATCGACCACACGAACAGCGGCATGCGGTGCAGCGTCATGCCAGGCGCGCGCATGTTGAAGATGGTGGTGATGAAGTTGATAGCGCCGAGAATCGACGAGGCACCGGCGATGTGAAGAGCCAGAATACCGAAGTCGACGGCCGGGCCAGGGTGGCCAGAGGTCGATAGCGGAGCATAGAGCGTCCAGCCGCCGCCGAAGCCGTTAAAATCGCCATTGCCTGGCACAAACATCGACAGCAGCGCCAAGCCGAACGAGGCCGGCAGCAGCCAGAACGAGATGTTGTTCATGCGCGGGAACGCCATGTCCGGCGCACCGATCATCAGCGGCACAAACCAATTGCCGAAGCCGCCGATCATGGCGGGCATGACCATGAAGAAGATCATGATCAGGCCGTGCATCGTCACGGTGACGTTGTAGCCGTGATTGCTGTCGAGATTGAGCAGACTCGTAATGAACGTGCCTTCGGCGAAAATCTGCACGCCCGGCTCCGCCAATTCCCAACGGATCAGACCCGAAAGCAGGCCGCCGATAATGCCGGCGATGATCGCGAAGATAAGGTACATCGTGCCGATGTCCTTATGGTTGGTCGAATAGACCCACCGCTTCCAGTCATAGATGCTGGGGCGGTGATCGTCGTGCGCGTGGGCAGTTGCGGCCGTCATTTAAGTTCTCGTTCCAAAATCCAAAACGTACGGGCTCACGTTCGCTTGTCAGTTATCGCGTCGGCGTCGCAGCGGGTGCAGCGCCCTCTTCCGGCGCGGGCGTTTCGCCGGGCGCAGGCAAAGCCGGCGGCGCAGCTTCAGCCGCCGGGAAAGATCCGCCTTGCGCCGCAACCCAAGTCTCGAACTCGACACGGGTGACGACGTGAATTTCAACCGGCATGTAGGCGTGGTTCACGCCGCACAATTCCGAGCACTGACCGTAGAAGACGCCGGTGCGATCAGCTTCGAACCAAGTGTCGTTCACCCGGCCCATGATCGCGTCTTCCTTGATGCCGAACGCCGGCACGGCGAAGGAGTGGATCACGTCGTTCGACGTCACCAGCACGCGCACGACGGTATCGACAGGCACGAGCAGCGGCGCATCGGTTGCGAGCAGATAGGGACGGCCCTCCGCGTCGGCGGTTGCTTCATCGAGCAGGTTGGCCGTGATCTGCACGCCGAGATCGGGATACTCAAAATCCCAGCGCCAGGAATTGCCCGTCACCTTCAGCGTCAGCTCCGCCTCAGCCGGGATGCGCTCTTGCAGATAGATGAGCGGGAACGACTTCCACGCGATCGCAACAAGGATCAGCACCGGCACGACGGTCCAGATCACTTCAACGAGCATGTTGTGCGTGAACTTTTTCGGCGTCGGATTGGCCCGGCTATTGTAGCGGACGACAACCCAAAGCAGCAGCGCCAAAACAAACACCGAGATGACGATGATGATCGGCAGCAGAAAGTTGTGGAAAGAGATGATCTCCCGCATCACCTGCGTGGCGGGTTCTTGGAAGTCGGTGCCGCGCGGCGTCGGTGCGCCAACCATTGCAATAGCAGGCGCTGAGAACGCTGCGCCAGCGCCCAACACGCTTGCGAATAAAGCCCCTCGCTTCACGCTTTTGCCTCCCAAGAGACTACACCAGATTCAGTGGCCGGTATGGCGCGCTCCTCACGCCACGCCTATAGTCGCCGGGCGCGGCATTCGACCGCGCCTTGCGGTTCTGTAACTCTCTAGCAAACGGGGTGCTAGCATGGGCGGCGCTAGGCTTCCAAGGCGCATTCGCGCCGGGATTCCCACGCTCGTCGTTTGCCTAACGGCGGCGATGGCGTCGCCGGCTCTTGCCCAGGGTTCGGACGCCCGCGCCGTCACCATCATCGGAGGCGATGCCTACTCACAACGTTGCGTGTCCGAGGTCGGCGCTGGCCTCCACGGCGACAACACCCTTGCGGCTTGCACACGCGCGCTGCGCAACCCCCGCTTGGCCGAAGAGAGCGAAATCCTGCTGATGATCAATCGCGGCATCGTATTGCTGCGCCGCGGCGAGAACGCCG